>DAOTXB010000190.1:0-4893 GCA_034435575.1 Anaerolineae bacterium | reverse complement strand
CATAGGCACCGAACACGTTCACGTTATAGGTCATCTGGAATTTGTCATCGGGGATATGTCCGCTGTAATCCGGTGTGAAGAACACCCCCGCCGTGACAATCACATTATCCACACCGCCATATGCCAGAAGCACCTGTTTGAGCATGGCACCGACACTTCCACGGTTGGTGATGTCTGCGCTCAAGCTAATCGCGGGACCGCAATTGGAGATACCTGTTCCGGCAACACCAATGCCCATCCCATAAATATCGGTGAGTGCGTCTGCCGTCGCTTTGGCATCATCATCACGCATATCAACGCACACGACATGCGCGCCTTCAGAGGCAACCCGATGGGCAACCGCTTCACCAATGCCGTTCCCCGCACCGATGACAACTACAACATTACGCGCCAATGTTTTCTCCGCTGGCATACGCTGTAATTTTGCTTCTTCAAGCGCCCAGTATTCGATGTCGAACGCTTCTTGACGCGGTAGAGCGACATATTCGCCTACGGATTCGGCACCTTTCATAACCGCAATAGCGCAATTATAAAATTCAGCCGTCACGCGCGATTCACTCTTATTCTTGCCATAGGCAACCATGCCCACACCGGGGATTAAGATCACACGGGGATTCGGGTCACGGATGGCAGGAGAATCAGGTAATTTGCAATTTTCGTAGTACGCCGCGTAATCCTTCCGGTATTGCACAATCCCTGCTTCTAGTTTTGCCAATAGATCGTCAACATTCTCCGTTTGCGGATTCCACTCGACATATAGGGGTTTGATCTTGGTACGCAAGAAATGATCCGGGCATGATGTACCGAGTTCTGTCAGGCGGGGCGCGTCTTTGCTGTTCACAAATTCCAATGTCGGGGCATCAGATTGCACCGTGCCGACAAATTTGTTCTGCTCAGAAACTAGCCCGCGTAATTGCGGAAGAATATCGTACAGAACGGCGTTGCGATTATTATCATCAAGCGTCTGATATTGTGCCCCACCGAACGTTCCATCACCTTTATCGTTTTCTTCAAGATAACGTGCCGCTTTTTCGATCAGTGTGAGCGATAATTCATAGCATTCTTTATCGTCATCTGCCCAATTGATTAGGCCATGTGCGCCAAGGATAATGCCCACAATGCCGGGGTTATTCTTGATGGTTTCCTGTAATACTAATCCAAGATCAAAGCCGGGGCGTTGCCAATCCACCCAGACCACCGCATCCCCATAAATCTCTTTTGTGAGTGCTTTGCCGTTACTACAGGCGGCGATGGCGATAACCGCATTAGGGTGTGTGTGGTCTACATGGCGAGACGGCACAAAGGCGTGCAAAGGTGTATCAATCGAGGTCGCCCTTGGATTAAGGTTATAAACACAATGCGGGTACATGCTTACCATCTTATCTTCGGCGGGAGTTTTTAGCCCTTTTTCCTCGAAGCTATCATAAACAGCCTGCAATGCCATCAATTTATCCATGTACAGCGAGGCAAAATTCGCCCGTTTTGCGGTACGCAGGTCGCCACCGCTACCTTTGACATACATCACGTCGACATCTTCGCCGGTCAACGGATCAGGCATCATAATCTTTGATGATGTATTGCCCCCACCCGTGTTAGTGATGCGCTGGTCATCGCCGAGAATATTCGAACGATATACCAAGCGTTCCACAGCGTCCAAACTATCAGCATAGGCATCGTCCCATGCATAGGTGACGTGTTTATAGTCTTGCGGTTTATACAATTCCATACTGGCTCCTCAAAGTCATTTTAGTTGTGTTTAGTCCATCAAATGTGCAAAGGCGGATTCAAGATCGGTCACTTCATGGTTATTGATCGGAATTAAATTTCCAATCGCCTTCACCTCGATCAGGGAACGCGCGGTAAACTCCGCAATTTCGAGGCGATCAAACGCTTGTAACGCGCTATTTCCGGTGGTTAGCACACAGTCATTTTGCAGAAGTACAATCGGTGTACGTTTGGATAGTTTCTTTGCAAAGGAGTCTTTATTGCCAAATTGTGATCCGTAAGGGAATTTAGGGATGTCCCTCAGCATAATGTAGCTTTCAGGAATGGTTTTTGTATCGATCCCTTTGTCTACGATAGCGAATGCGGTGATGTAAGGTGCTTGCGCGGTAATAATGCACTCAATATGCGGGTGCTGACGATAGATCGCATTATGTAAAGTCACGGAACGGCTGGGCAATTTACCCGCTTCACGTCTGCCATCACGGATCAACACGACATCTTCATTTGTGATACTCGGACGATCATACCCTGTGGGTGTAATCAGGAAATCCTGTGCATTAAGCCGAACAGATACCACCCCCTCTGTGCTAATCATCAATTGTCGACGACAGGCGCGACGCACAATATTCACGATCTCGTCACGTTTTTCTAGCTCATCGCTGGGATGGGTGTCTAAAGTCTGCTCCGATAAGAGGTTATCTCGATGATCGAACAGATGCATCTGATCGTCGGTGAGTGTGGAAATTTCACCCAGCCCATGTGCATACATCTGAGTACGGGCGCAAAAATCAAGCGTCTCCAAACGTTGAAAAGCCTCTAAGAGCGTTTTTCCTGCCGTCGCCACACCGTGATTTTCTAGCAAGACAACATCATAGCCTTCGCTAAAAGTCGTTGCGATATTTTTACCGAGTTGCTCACTGCCAGGTAGTGCGTAAGGTGCATAACCCACCTGACCACACACACGCCGTGCCTGTGGGATGATGCTCGTATTTGGAATCTGCCGTGCGATGCTAAACGTGACCAGTGCAGGGGCGTGTGCATGCACAATCGACTTAATATCAGGGCGTTGCCGATAAATGGCGCGATGAAAGGGCAATTCAGACGACGGTTTATGCAAGCCGTCTATCTGCCCATCCGGGTAAACCTTCATAATATCGCGGGGTTGCAAGTCCCCTTTATCAATGCCTGAGGGTGTAATCCAGATTACCCCATCGTCGTCCAAAATAGACAAGTTACCACCAGAAAGTGTAGTCATGACACCATCATAGATACGACTCATAATTTCCGTGAGTTGTTGCCGCGGTGGTAACATATGAAATGTCATAGCAGACGTTCCTTTAAGCGAAAATTAGACACGCTTTGCCAACTCCGTCTTTTCATAAGATTTAATCTCATCCATATAGGCGAAACCAATCGGTGTTTCCTGTGCAAGGCAGTAATAATCCCACACAGCGCCGAAGGGCATCCCCTTGAGTGCTTCCATCATGGCGAGGCGCGAAGTGTAATCACCGTCAATTTCATATTGTTTGAGTTGTTCACGCGGTTCCAGCAGGGCGAGCAACAGGGCACGAACTGCGTTACGGGTGCCGATTGTCCACGCGGCAACACGGTTAATACTCGCATCGAAGAAATCTAGTCCAATATGGACACGGTCAAGCGCATCGCTCCGCACAATTTCCTGCATGATTCCGCGCAGGTCATCATTCAGTGTCACCACATGGTCGCTATCCCAGCGCACACCACGACTGACGTGTAGCAGTAGTTCGTCAAGGTAGATCAGACTGGATGAAATTTTATCCGCAATGCCTTCTGTAGGATGGTAATGTCCTGCATCTAAGCACAACAAAATACCCTTGTTCATGGCATAGCCCATATAAAATTCATGTGAGCCGACGACATAACTCTCCGAACCGATACCAAATAATTTCGATTCGACGGCATCCAGATTATGTGCAGGGTCAATCGCCTTTTCCAGCACTTTATCCAGTGATTCTTTGAGTCGTTGACGGGGTGCGAGACGATCTGCGGGCATATCTTTGTAGCCATCAGGAATCCAGATATTGGTGACGGCGGGTGTGCCCAATTCTTTACCAAAATAGGCACCAATCTCACGGCAGGCAATGCAATGCTCAATCCAAAATTGACGGATTCCTGCGTCCTGATGCGCCAATGTGAAGCCGTCATCCGCCTTTTCATGAGAGAAACAGGACGGGTTGAAATCAATCCCATGATTGTTGCTCTTCGCCCAATCTACCCAACTAGAAAAATGACGTGGCTCGATCTCGTTACGTGGCACTTTTTTGTCCGAGTCGAGATACATCGCATGTAAATTGAGACGATGTGTACCGGGTATCAATCCATAAGCTGTGTCAAGATCACGGCGGAGTTCGTCGGGGGTGCGTGCTTTGCCGGGATAATTACCCGTTGCCATGATCCCCCCACTTAAGCCACGTTCAGGGTCTTCAAAGCCACCCACGTCGTCCCCTTGCCAACAATGTAAGCTAATCGGCACAGATTCGAGCGTTTTCAGCACTGTGTCCGTATCCACCCCGAAGGCGGCATAGCGTTCCTTTGCAATTTCATAAGCGCGTGTGACATGCTCCGTCATAGGTTCCGCTCCCCTCAAAATAGTTTATCGACAGCATGTGCTATCGTGGTCATTAAGCTGATGTTGTGTGTCGTAGCATATAGGCGTGAATATTGCATCCGATTAAGCGCTATCGTGCTTGTTATTTACAAATAAGTTACGACGATAAATTTCATCCGGGCGCTTATAAATGTGCATAATGTCTGCCTCGCCCATAAAGACAGGTCCACCTACCGCATATGCTCCGCGCAAAATATTGGCGGCTTTCACACACATGGCGGTAATATTTAACACTTCCGAAGGTGTCTCACCGAGTGCGATCACGCCATGATTTTTTAATAAAATAACTCTGGGTGCTTCATCAAATTTCGCCATATATGCGCCCACTTTTTCCCGCATGATAATAGCCAACGGTAAACCGGGGTCAACATAAGGCACCATCACCGACTCCGGTCCACAGAGCACCACTTCATCAGGGAATGTTCGCTTTTTGGCAAATGCTTCTGCATGGATGCTACACATTAATTGGTTGACGGCTGTCGGGTGGGTATGACCGACAAATTTCACCCCACAATCGTTTA
>DAOTXB010000189.1:0-1794 GCA_034435575.1 Anaerolineae bacterium | reverse complement strand
ACATCCGTTACGGGGATAAATTGTTCTTCTTCGCCATCAGCAAACAGGGTTAACCCGCGTGCCGCTTCTGTATCCCACCCGATCAAGTGTGCGATAACCTGCTTGGGCGACCAATCACCACAAACCCCATACGTGCTCCGCAGATTCGACGATAGCTGTTCCGCAACAGCCACAAATTGTTGATGCGCGACGCTTAAATCTGCTGATAGTTGTGCCCAACCCATTGTGTGCCTTCAATCCATATGTGTAGCGTATTGTGATCATACCGCGAAAATTGCTTGAGTGTGTTCGATTGTTAAATATCGAATCCGAAACGGAACTTAGATATAGTAATAGACATAGGAAACATATAGAAACCACTATTTAAGAGGAGTATATGATGTCATCCAAGTTTAAAAGATACTTTTACCTTGTATTGCACGTTCTTCCTATGCTAATCATACTGAATACAGCATATGCCTCGCAAGAAATTAACCTCGTAACTGATTGTGCTGTAGAATCAACCGATATTTTACAGTTTGAAGGAACTCTATTATTCCATTCACTCCAAGCTGACTCACCACAGTTTATATGGGCTAATAGCGACGGTCAAACAATTGATTATATGCCAGCGTCGACTAATGTAACTTCATATTACGATCCAATAAATTCTAATATATTGATGTTTACCACCAGTGAAGCTGAGTCAACGAACGATCACATTGAAATCAATGTTTTTACTTGGGTGTTGAGTTCATCGGAAGCTCAGATCAGAGCTTTACCCATATCTGATAGCTATAATACTGAGCGTTACAATCCTATTCAGTGGTTAGGTGACAATAACTTTCTCTTTAGTGATGTTACAGAGGATTCCTTTCAAATTTTTTCGGCGATTACTAATGAAATACACTCTGAAATCAGCACTGATATTTTTCCTGATATGAGACTAATCCCAATCCAAATGACGGATGAATATGATGTGGCTTTCAGTCCGAATGGTCGCTATGTAGCCTATGAGAGCGAGGCGATTAATCGCGGGATAGTGATTTGGGATCTTGAAACATCTACTCAAATAGCACACTTTTCTCATGAATATTCCGGGATTAGTGTTGCCAACCCAGTTTGGAGCTATGATTCAGAAAAACTAGCGATTGCATTATTTGTAGATACAGAAATGCAACTATTTATTTTTGATGTTGCCTCGAATCAATCCACGCAGATTACTATGTTTGATACGAACATACCGGAATTTGGACGACCCTGGTCAACGATATATTCAGTCTCTTGGTCACCGGATAATCGTTATGTTACTTTTTCTGGGACATTGGAGAATAGCGGTTTGCATATTTTGGATACTGATACCATGTCAATTAGAGATACCTGTATAAACGAGGGATTAAGATTTTGGTTGACCACAGGAAACCTATTGGTTTTGCGGGGCACTCCCACTCAGATATTAGAAGTTGAAAGCAATCTGATTTACGCGTTCCCTAACGTTGACGGACGACCAATCGGAGCTTCGCCACTTTCCATTGATGACTTAAGTCAAAGGTAACTGTCGTACAAAAGCGATACGTATAATCAGCTAAACACCGTCTTGACAAATCATCATGCGACTTATTATAATGCTCGCCGTTCATTTGTGAGCTACGAGATGAGCGACCAGCACCTAATCGCAAATTTCCATATTGAAGATTTTAGCTGGTCAGTGGTATAATCTTGTCACTTCAGTGTGACAGCCTCCGAATGGCTGAAAACCCTGCCTCCATAGCTCAATTGGCAGAGCAGCTCACTTGTAATGAGCAGGTTTTGGGT
>DAOTXB010000188.1:0-4627 GCA_034435575.1 Anaerolineae bacterium | reverse complement strand
GGAAAAAGAAGAAAACGACGCTCGATAACATATCTAACGACAATTCTCGTTTGAATACTGCACATCATTAGGGATGCCTCAGCGCATCCTTTTTTCATGAATTTTTTTGTACAATCTTTATCATTCTAAATACTAAATTAATGTATAGTGAAGTAAATACATTCAGTGCACATCAGAATGTTCATTTAGTCGTTCGTTACAAATGCGGAAATTAGTGTGCTATTCCGCCATATCGGGATAGGGTATCTCTGTATTGAGATGCCCTTTTTGTTTACGGTCGTCGCTTACCACAGCATAACGATGTTATAACGGCATATCAACGCGAGCGTATACCAATCTTGTCATAATGTGATGATTACCTAACGATTCTCCATAAAATATAAAAGCCGGACTATAATAAAGCCTGTAGCAACCATAAACGCACAACAGGACAAATGATGAATCGGGTTTTTGTATCATATTCACGCAAGAATAAGAACTTCGCAGAGCGCATTGCACGCGATCTTAGCGATGCAGGTTTGGATGTATGGGTCGATTGGAGACAAATACATGCGGGAGAACTCTGGCAAAATGAGATTTTCCGGGGCATTGAGCGTTCAGATATGCTGGTTTTGTGTTTATCACCAGATGCCGTAGCAAGTGAATGGGTTCAGCGAGAGGTCAACACAGCCCGCGATCAGAAAAAATTCATCATCCCTGTTATGGCAGTCTCGGCTATGCCTGAGCTTAACGCAACCGATAATATGCGCTGGTTGCTCAATGTGCATTTTATCGACTTCGTTGGTCGCTACGAAGCCGCCTTCCCTGAATTATTGAAAGCCCTACCCGGTAAAAGACGCATCGGGGCTTATGATGTTTTTGACCCTGCAACAATCACTAATCCGTTTAAAGGGTTAGAGGCATTCCAACAGACTGATTCGCATTTTTTCTTTGGACGAGATCGCTTGATTAACCGTGGGCTAAAGCGCCTGCGCCAGCATGAACGTATTCGGTCACTTGCCGTCGTCGGTGCCAGTGGTAGCGGCAAAAGTTCGCTAGTGCGCGCCGGGATTATCCCCAAATTGCGCGATGGTGACATCAAAGGGAGCGAACGCTGGCATCTCACGATCTTCACGCCGGGCAGTAACCCCATAGAACGCCTTGCGGAGCGATTGTCTCCATTATTACCAAATCTGGAAACCGCCCAGATCACGGATCAATTGCGCGCATCGACCACAACGCTAAACGTCCTGGTCGAAGAAATCATCGAAAAATCTACCGCAGAGGGCGAAGATGAAGATGCTAAACGACTCATACTCGTAATCGACCAGTTTGAAGAAGCCTTCACCCGCGCGAGTGATAGTGACCGAAAACAATTTTTTGAACTGATTCATCATGCCGTGATCGCCAGAGATGGAAATACACAGGTGATATTGACCATGCGGGCGGATTTCTTCGACCGTTTGAGCCATTATCCCATACTCACCGATCTATTTGAGCAGGAAAATATGCTCATCGCCACGGAGATGAACCCTGCTGAATTACTTGAAACGATTGAAGGTCCAGCAGAAGCCGTCGGGCTGATCTATGAGGATGGACTTTCACAACGGATTCTGGATGATGTTCTGAGCCAACCCGGATCATTACCTCTGCTCCAATATGCGCTCAAAGAACTTTTTCAAAAGCGCGATGGACGCAACCTCACACATGCCGCGTATGACCAGATTGGCGGTGTCCGGCAAGCCCTCGCGCAACATGCCGAAGACATCTATAACGAACTCAACGCCGCTCAACAGGGAGTCATGCGCCGAATTTTGCTCCGTTTGGTAGAAATTAGCGAAGATGGGGAAGCCACGCGCCGTCGTGTCAATCGTGAGGATTTGCGCTTCCGCGATGTCAGTGATGAGGCGATACAGGAAGAAATCGACATCATGACCGCGCCGGGGTCACGATTACTCATCACCAGCCGGGAGATCAAAGCCAGTGATGACCTGACTAATGCCCCTGTAATCTGGGTCGAAGTCAGTCACGAAGCACTTATCCGGCAGTGGGATCGCTTCCGAGGATGGGTATCAGATAATATCGAGAGTCTGCGCTATGGTAGTGAACTCCTAAAAGGCGCACACGATTGGTTACAGGGCAATCGAGACAAGGCTTATCTACTGACCGGAAATCGTCTCGCCCGGGCAGAAGAATGGTTACAGGACGCAGATGCCACCACATCTCAGCGGGAGTTTATCGAAGCGAGTCTGGCACAAAAGCGCGTCACTGATGCAGAAGAAGAAGCACAGGCACAACGCGAGCTTGACTTACAAACGCGTGCCGCTAATCGACTGCGTAACTTTGTAATAGTATTGATTGTCGGGCTGGTAGTAGCGATTGGTCTATCACTATATGCGCTTAACCGGCAGGATGTTGCAGAAGATGCCAGTAATCGCGCCAACGTCGCGCTGACCTCAGCCGCAAATGCGTTATCCACAGCAGAGCGCAGTTCCGGCGAAGCATCAAGCCTTGCGCTGGCGGCAAATGCGGCACGCGTGCTAGCAGATGGCAATGGTGATCTTGCATTAGTTCTTGCCATTGCCGCCGCAGAACTTGATAATCCCCCACCCCAATCATTACGCACACTGGCAGAGGTGGGTTATGCACCCGGTACGCGCCTTGTATTTGACCAGCATAACGAAACGGTCAGCGATGTTGATGTTGTTGACGAACGCGCCATTTCTGCCTCCAGCAACACCATCATTTTATGGAATACGTTCAGTGGTGAGCAAATCGTCCGCTTTAACGAAGAGGGCACTGTACACAGCGAGTTGGTCAATGCAGTTGCCATCCATCCCAATGGTGATTTTGCCGTAAGTGCAGGCAACGAAGGGTTGCTAGCATTATGGGATATTGACCCGAATTCAGCCACCTTCGGCACGGTTATTCAACAAATTAACGCACATACGGATCGTGTACTGGACATCGAATTTAACGAAATCGGCACAATGCTCGTCTCCGCCTCAGCCGATACCACCGCCGCAATCTGGAATATGGATCGCTTGAGTGAGGACTTCGGGACAGAACAATTTCGATTTTCCACCCATGAGGCAACTGTCAACGCTGTTGCGACCAATAGCAATGGTTCCCGTATTTTAACCGGTGATGACAATGGTATCGCTATTTTGTGGGATCGTACCGGCAGTGAATTTTGTCGCTTCACTGCCTCAGCTAATGACGAAAACACAGTACCCGTAAACACACTCACCTTCAACCCGCGTCGCGCACATGTCGCCATTGGCTCAGATGATGCACTAATTCGTCTATGGAATATCAGCACCTGTGAGCTTGTGACAGAGATTAGCGAACATGGCACATCGCCCATAAACAGTCTGCACTACGATACCGAAGGCACCATACTGGGTTCCGGCGCAGATGATAATGTCGTCGTGTTATACAGCATTGATGAAAATGAGGTCATAAATCGCTTTAGTGGGCATGAAGGCAGTATTCGTGCGCTGGTGTTCAATAATGACGATACCCGTGCCTATTCCGCCTCAGCCGATACCACAATCCGTGTGTGGGACATGGTGAGCGCAGAAGAAGAAGCGGACTTCATCGGGCATATTAATCAAGAAGATGCGGACTCGCCAAGTGTAGGTGTCTTTAATGCGACAAATACACGGGTTTTATCCGGGTCACAAGACGGAACATTACGCCTATGGGATACGACAAGCACACTCGCCATCCAATTATTTGACGCAGAGGATGGACACACCGACACCGTAACCGATGTCGCGCTTAGTGCAGACGAAACCACTGCATTATCCGCCTCGAATGATGGTCTGGTTTTGCTGTGGGATGTGGCAACAGGCACAATTCTTGCACGTTTAGAAGGGCATGGCACCGCCGTCAACAGCGTCGTCTATATGCCAGGTAGCACTCATGCGCTCTCCGGTGGGTCGGATGGAAGCCTGATTGAATGGGACATCAATGTCGAATCCGACACTTTTGGGCAGGAAATACGTCGCTTTGGCGAAGGCAGAAACGGACATACCAAAGCGGTGAACGATATTGTCATCAGCCCCGACAGCATCCGCATTTTGACAGCATCATCCGATGAAACAATCATCCTATGGGACATCGAAACCGCCCAAATCATCCAACAATATGATGATGAGAAAAGTAGTATTTTATCCGTCGCGTTTAACCCTGCGGGTGATTGGTTTGTATCCGGTCCCGTCAACGGCACCGTTGTCTTGTGGAATATTGAAGATGGTGAAGTGTTACGACGCTTTAACGGTCACGTAGGCGCGGTTTCTGGTGTGGCATTTGGTCCTGATGGTAATCTCATCATCACAGGTGGGCAAGACGATAGCCTGCGCGTGTGGGACGTAAACACTGGGTTAGAAGTCCGGCGCTATGATGTTGAAACACCGATTCAGAGTCTCGATGTAACCGATAATGGACGCACGGTACTTACCGGCTTAAATGATGCTAGCTTAAGCACATGGCGCATTTTGATCGACATCAATGACCTGATCGAATGGGTCTATTTAAATCGCTTTGTGGATATACCGACGTGTAATGAGCGTGATCTATTCCGTCTTACACCTTGTGACGCGGAAAATAACCCACCCAGCGCAACACCACCCGCACTACCAGA
>DAOTXB010000187.1:0-2297 GCA_034435575.1 Anaerolineae bacterium | reverse complement strand
ATTGACTTGCGTTTCTCGCGGTAGAGTTTGTCGATGTCGGAGATTTTCAAGCCATCTCCGGTGAGCGTTTTGAACTGTTCACGCTGTTCCGCCCACTCGACCGGATTCAAGTGAATACACGCCTCCACCGCCTCCACGATTTCCTCAATTTTGGGGCGTTCGGGTTGGTTTTCGACGCGATATTGCCCGACCAAATCCCCGACAACCTGACGCGCATGGTCTCGCGGTGAAGCGATGGGATCGCGTGCGGGTTGCTTGTAAACGCTGGCGATGGTTGATTGGGCTTCTTTTTCCCGTAAGTTGGGATTTTCGCCGCTTTCCGTGTCGGCAACATAGCGAGCGACAAGTTCGCGTTCGGCGTCGGATTGGCTGAAACCCGCGTCACGCATCTGGCAGGTAGCGTGGAATAATTCGCGGTTACGATTGCCATTGACCGCCCCTGAAACAAGATACTGTTGTGTTCGCGGAGGTAAAGGTGCCGTGCCATTGAGCGTCACAACTTTGAATTTGCCGAAATGCTCAAATTTTGGCTTCGGCTGAACCTCCAACCAATCGAAGCAGTTCAACGGATAGCGTTGCTCAGGGTGCCAGTCGATGACCTCGACTTTTGCGTCGTTGCGTTCGGGTTTGGTGTTGATACTTCCCGGCAGACGCATCACCGAGGCGACGGATTTCACGTAAGCATTATCACCTCCGAGCGCGGAAAATAGTCCCTGCATGATGCGCGAGATTTTTTGCTTTTGCGCCTCGTCGGACAATTGCAATGGTTCATCTAGCAACCAGTAGCCATGCCAACCACCGCCACTATTAACGATAATCGACGGCTGGGGGTTGAATGTTCGCAATTTTTCCAGAGTACGTTCACGTTGGACTTTAGGTCCGTCGATGTCGATCCAGAGCGCGGGCAGGAGTGAGGCAGAATCGGCGTTGCCTTTCTTTTCGCTCCGCAGGCAGGGCGCGAAATAAACCCCGAACCCTTCTTTATTATGGCGTTCTGCGGTGTTCAGAATGGATTGACGCTGATTTTCATCACCCATTTGCGCCCATAATGCGCGGACTGCACCCGTTTTCGGATGGATACAGCGTACCTCTAGCCACAGATTTTCGGGCGCGGTCGGGTAGAGTGTATTCAAAAATGCGATTGTGTTTACAGATTTTTCATTGGTGGTATGATTATGTTGTATCATATTTAAGTCACTTTCTAGACTATGCTCACAGGGGCTTGAGGCGCTTTTCGTTTGGTCGACGGTGCGCTTTTCGCTCCTGTGTGCATTTCGGTCAAAAATCAATATCGTTTGAGAATTCTGGATCGGTGTTGCGTTCTAGTTTCCGTGCTTCTCGCTTGAGTTCTTCTTTGATCAATTCGGCGGTGATCTCAGCTTCTTTATGATCCAGATCGGGCAGGATGGGACGAAAGCGCAAATCGCGTTTCCCCTCACGATTAGGAAAATAGCCATAGACTCCGGCGCTGGTGGTGTTTTCATCTGTGCGTCGAACCCCCGCCCAGACATGCTGTCCATCCCACACGCCATGCGGAGCTTCGCCATAAAACGCACGTTCCTGCTGTTGGCGTATTTCGGTAAGGTCGTCGTAACGCTGTTCCCAGTCGGGTCCTGCGAAACGATGCATGAGACTGACCATGTTGGTCTGCGTGACCTCATGTAGTAGATCAATGTGATTTACGGCTTTGTTCTGGCTAAAGTACAACGGTTTTCGTTGCCCCTCGTCGGCATCGTAGTACGTGCCCGGCAACACGACATGCGTATGCGGGTTGTGTTGTCCCGCTGATTCCTCGCCATCTGTTTGCCGATGATGAAGTACACTCGACCATTCGACGCCTGTATCAATCCCGCGTCGATCAAAGAATTCATCGACTGTTTTAGTCGTTAACTGCTTCACAAATTGCTCGCGCTGGTCGTGTGGAACCATGTGAATCAGATCGGGATTTGGGTTGACCACGACGCTGAACAACAGCACATGCTCGCTCTGATACGCGTCACATCGGTCAGCAATTTCGGCGACGGATCCGCCCATGCCGTGATCCATCCAACGATCTTTACCGCTGATTTGCGGGGCAACTTCATCGCGCCCATCACGATACGTCAGGTAACCGAGCAGATTCTTCATACGCGTCGATTCGTGTTGCGTCGGTTTTTTGTATTTCACGTTGGTCACACACATCTGTTTGCGATCCATCTACCGTTCCCGTTTCTTCCGCAGAAAATTGGCAATTTTGTCGAGCAAATTGTTCTGCCGTTGCAGTTGTTGTTCGACTGCCTGCATCCGTCCTTCGAGCT
>DAOTXB010000186.1:0-3988 GCA_034435575.1 Anaerolineae bacterium | reverse complement strand
ACATTACTGGTGCCGCCGAGTGTACCGAGGGCACCGTTATCAAATTCGATGGTAAGGGCGTTGACCAGATCCACCTCAAGCCCATGATTCGCCATTAGGGCATGAACGCGACGAGCACGTAAGTTGGTGATAAAGAATAGCATCCCAGCAAGATGAGTGATTTGCAGATGTCCATGACCGCCACCGGATCGTATCGGATCACTATAGACATCGCCCGGTGTATTGATAAGATCATTTTGTTGCAGATCAACCCCAGCTAAAAGCGGAAAATTTGCCTGAGAAAATTGCCCTGTGATGTATTGGATCTCCCCTAAATCACCCGATTGAACCAATACTCTGGCGCGTTTAACATAAGGTGTATGATTATGATTATATCCCATAACAATTTGAACCTGTTTTTCCCGTGCGAGGTTTACAAGATGATGTGCCTCATGAGCATATAAGGTCATGGGTTTCTCAATGAATATATGCAAACTACGTTCCAGACAGACTTTAGCGACGAGATAATGGCTAGCATGATAAGTTGCTACGACAACGCCATCTAAGTCTTCTTGTTTGAGCATCGTCTCTACATCAGTGTAGATATTGTCGACCCCAAATGCGTCCGCGGCTTTTTGTGCCTTATTATGGTCAAGATCACAAATAGCCCTAACCGTTGCATCAGGATGCTTGGTGAGGGCAGGAAGATGATTTGCCGTAGCCCACCATCCCGTGCCGACAACTGCAATTTTCGCTGGTGTGGACATTGTTCCTCCTTAAGCCTTAGCCAAAAAATGGCTCAATCCATGCCTCATCAATGTGCAACCCGAATCCTGGTTCATCCGTGATCTCCAACCAACCATCAACCGCAAATTGCATTTCAGGCATCCACGTCGTTTCCTTTAAGGGTATTCCCGGTGCCGCTCCTACAAAATATTCTAACCAGGGCACAGCAGGCATTGCGAAGGAAAAATGTTGCCCGTAAGGCGTTAACCCACCCGCATGTAAAATGACTTTTTTACCGGCGGCATCTGCGGCATGCGCGATCTTGATGCACGTCGTTAACCCACCCACCCATTCAATGTCCGGTTGTAAGATGTCTACGAGGTTATGTGTGAGCGCATATTGAAAAGGAACGTGCGTATACCAGTGTTCGCCCGTTGCCAGTGTTTGATAGGGAATCCTCGCCCGAATCTCGGCATGGGCATCAAGGTCTTCGGGTATCAAGCACTCTTCCATCCATTTGAGGTTATAGGGACGTAGCGCTTCTGCAAGCCGGACAGAATATTCAACATCGAATGCCATCCAACAATCCAGCATAATCTCACAGTTATCGCCCACCTGCTCCCGTACTTTTGCGACAAATTCAACATTTTTGTGTAAGCCGTCTAAGCCATCCGCCGGTCCATAGGGACAGGCGAGTTTGTGCGCGGTAAACCCCAATTCTTGGTACCAATCCACATCGTTGCCGGTTGAATAACAATACATTTTCTCTTTTTGTCGTCCACCGATCAGGCTATACACTGGCTGATTGAGCGCCTTGCCCTTCGCATCCCACAGTGCAAGATCAACCGCACTGATAGCGTAGGATGCCAGACCGGTTGATCCATACGGCTTGGTGAGGCGAAACATCATATCGGAACACCGTTCGATTGCGAAGCCATCCTGACCGATCAATACCGGCGCGATATGATCCTCGATCACAGCGGCGACAGGACGACCATGACTTGTTGCACCCAAGCCCCATGTGCCATCCTCTAAGGTCACCTTCGCATACACACGTTGCCAACCAGTGTGCGTCCATAGGTCACGGTGTTTTTTCAGGTGCGGATACCATGACATCGGGTTGGCAACTTCATCTGTCTTGCCCCAACTATCACGACGAGGTTCAACACTATAAGTACGCTCCGGCATATTGACATGAACCGCTTCAATGTTGGTGATCTTCATACTGTACCTTTCAAGCCAAGTGATCGAAATCGGTTAGACAGTGGCACATCATGACGAAAATTTTTGATTCGCATTATTGGAAATAATAGTATTTAGATGTGTCAACTGTGTCGAATTTGGCAAATTATATAATTTATAAAATATATTGTAGAGGGTTGAGAGCAATAGTGCAAAGTATTGATCTCGTTTACAACTTGGTGTTTTGAGGCAATATCCAACCTTGTGGAAACGACGATAATTTAGGCTTCCAGCGTAATAGGATATGTTTTAGCGTGTAAATTTCAGATCAGATAGTCGCAGAAAATTCTGCACTTGTTTGAACAAGCGAAGAGATGATTTATTGTCATGATTCGGGAATACTGCTAACTAATCGTTAATTGCTTTTGTCGTTTTGTCTTCATCTTCAAAGTGGCTCCGTAAGCCTGTACGCGCATGTTGTATATGTGCCTGAGCCGCTTCACGGGCACCCATAGAGTCACGGGCTTCACAGGCTTCTATAATCGCCATATGTTCCGCATAGATAGCATCAATATCATGGGTGACAGCAAGATAACGGTATCGGTAGAGTTCGCTACGCTCCCATAGCGTTTGAATGACCTGAATGAGATACTGATTGTTCAGGCTGTTGTAAATATGCAGGTGAAATTCTCGATTCAGGGCGATATATTCGGTCACTTCATGGTTAGCGATAGCCGCTTTCATCGTCTCAGTTAAATGACGCATGTGTGCGAAATCAGCATCCGACAACGAAGATACCGCGTTAGCAATCGCTTCGCCTTCAATCATTTGACGAGCATCGTATAGCTCATCCATATCCCCCAGCGATAAATCTGTGACGAAGGCACCACGCCTCGGAATAATGCTGACGAACCCTTCAGCATCTAACGATTTTAGCGCTTCTCTTACAGGGACAATACTTACGCTTAAGTCTTCCGCAAGTTGTGCCTGATCGATTCGGGTGCCGGGTTTAAGCACATTCTGGATGATAGCTTCACGGATGCGTTCTTGCACCTGTGCGGTCAGAGTTTTACGATTATTACCGATAGGGGTGATGAGTTTAGACATGCTTGATTCCCACTGACTGAGACGAATTTGTTGATAAATTATAATTTATGTTTTATAATTTATTCAAATTTGGCATCAAAGATCACTAAATTACGCGTTCTTTATGCCGAAGCAGTACATTAATACCTTTAAAAGTAAACTAAATTAGGAATTATTTCAAATGCCAATAGTCATTATTCACTGGGCACCCGGACGTAGCGAAGATCAAAAGAAACGCATCTTCCGTAAGATTACCGATACAATTGTTGAAGATGGTGGTGCCGCCCGTGAGGCAGTGACGATTATCTTTCAGGACATCGTACCCGGTGATTCCGCTAGAGGAGGAGAGGTTCTTGGCGCACCTAATCTTGGTGATTCGGAAAGCGACGAATAAATTCGCATGGCGCACAAAATAGTCATGCCTAATCTTGGTTTTGATGCCGAGAGTGCTACCTTGTTGGAGTGGCTCAAGCAATCAGGCGATACGGTACAACGTGGCGACCCCATCGCAATTGTTGAATCCGATAAAGCCGAGGTTGAGTTGGAGGCACTCGCCAATGGCATCTTGCTAGAACAACTTGCCTCTGCCGGAGAATCGGTGAAAATTGGTGCGGTTATTGGCATTATCGGGCAGTCTTCTGAGGCTGAACCGTCCTCCCCAACCGTAACTATTGATATGCATAACAAAAACAGAGCAACGCCCGTTGCCCGGCGTATTGCTGATGAACACGATGTCGATTTGTCGTCACTTAGCGGTAGTGGTGCCGGTGGCAAGATAACACGTAATGATATAGAAGCGTACCTTCAACCCCTCGCAGATAATGATGCAAGTGTATCAAACGGTCAAGTACAGGCGTTGCCAAAAGTCCGTAAAAACGCACGGGAACGCGGGATTGATCTGGCACAGTTGCACCGCGAAGGCTATCCGAATCCGATTCGATTGAGTGATCTTGATCATTATCAAACAGAAGACCACACTGAAGCGGTTACTCAACTTCAAATGCCTGAGTCCCCT
>DAOTXB010000185.1:0-2403 GCA_034435575.1 Anaerolineae bacterium | reverse complement strand
ATGGACTGTCCTTGAATAGTATCGTCATTACTGTCATCTGTTTGGTCAGTGCCGAATCCATTGCCTGCAACCGCGAAAAATAGAATACTTAAAATCGTGATTGCAAAACAACTAAGTAACCCTAAACTAGTTAAAGCTAATAGCATTGTCGATAGAATTGGAACAGGAAATACTTCTCCGGTGAGTACCTGTGCCGGAACCTCCGTGCTCGACGATTCTACACTTAACCGAAAACGTTTCCCCTTCCCTCTACCAATCAGCGGGCGGTTTAAGGATTGCGTTCGGATCAGCAAACTTTCAGATTGCCCCGGTTGTAGGGTGATCTTCGGTTGTTGTGGGCGTACTTCTAGATCCGGTGGAGCATCAAGCACATTGATCGTATAGGAATCCGCGATGTTGCCAATATTACCAATGTTAAGTTGCGTCGCCTGATCGGAGCGAAATTTACGCGTTTGTAGAGTTGTGTTCATCCCATAGAAAGGCGCTACATCGAGCTTAACCGGGCGAGAAACATATTCGGCGCGATTAAGCTGACTTCGGATAATCACGTCAAAATTATGTAATCCCGCTTCTGCATCGTGTGTGCGCGGTGGGTGAAATGTTACTTGAAGCGTACCCCGTCGTTCTGGTAGTAAATGCAGTGCATTTTGTGGTGTGGTATACCAGCTAGACGGAAGTCCGTGTAATTCAAGTGCAAAATGATCAGTTTCCTTACCCTCGTTTTGAATATCAATTCGCATAGGACGACGTTGACCGGGCGCAACAGAAATCTTATCTGCCAGTAGTTGTACATTGATTCTATCGGAGTGGTCTTGAGGTTTATTGGCAATGCTGTTTGTGGCGACTCTCGCACCTACAGCACCGGCAACAACACCATTCACAGCACTTTGGGGTTGGGTGGATTTAATAATTTCTAGCGTGAGCCAGAATTCACCGATTCTCACGACTTGCCCAGGTTGCCACACACGGGGTTCGTTTACTGGAATCCGTGATGCACCTAACCATACGCCATTCGTTGCACCTTGCGGATCCATAATCCGATAATGCCCCGTACTATCACGGTCAATACGCGCATGAAAACGAGATACCTGGTTTCCCTCAATGATAATGTCATTGGCACTATCGCGCCCAATATTGGTCACATTTTTATCTAACCAGAAAAATTCTGGCGTTTCGTTCTCTTTACCATAACTGAGTCGTGCACGTCCTACATCTTCTTGTTGAACCGGTGGACGCTCAATCCGGGGAACTTGTAGAGAAGCGGCAGGTTCACTGGCATATTGAGTCTTATGTTGGCGTGGTGCGGGTTCCGGTACCGTTCGGATGGCACTTAAGCCTCCAGATTGATATTGACGCAACACGCCCATCAACGCGCTCATACTTTGAAAGCGTTCATTCGGCTTACGAGCAAGCGCCTTTAACATTAACCGTTCGAGTTCAGGCGGAATATCAGGTCTTAATGCCGTTGGACGTGGAATAGTGCCACGGGTATGGAAGTTTACTGCCTCATTGATCGAACGCGGTACGAATGGCACCCGACCCGTGACTAATTCATACAGAATTACGCCCAGTGAATAAATATCTGCGCGTCCGTCCACCCGTTCGCCACGCACCTGTTCTGGTGATAAATAGGCGTAAGTATTGGTGAACTGTAATGACTTTGATCCTCTAAGTCCTTCCGCCAATGTGGTGAGTCCAAAGTCAGAAATAAGAGGGGTCTGACGGGTGCTGTCGGCAGTATTTCCTAAGAGGATATTGGAAGTCTTTAGATCAAGATGAATCAGTTTTCGACTATGTGCGTATTGTAAGCCATCCGTCATCTGAGCGGTCATAGTCACAGCTTGTTCAATCGCATACGTCTGCCCCTGTTGGCGTATCGTCGCAAGCTGATTACGCAAATTGCCGGGGATATACGCCATCGCCAGATAGGTTGCTTCCGGTGCATACCCATAATGCAAGATCGGCACAATGTTCGGGTGTTTAAGCTTTTCTATGGCATAAGATAATGCAATAAAGCGATCACGAAATTGGGTATTTTGAGATAGATATGGGTGAAACCGCTTCAGTGCAACTTGTGAGTTGTCATCTTTGTTGACGGCAAGGTATACCGTGCCCAGCTTTCCTGTGCCCAACTCGCGTTCAAGTCTAAAATGGTCAATCAATTGACTGCTCATGATGTGAAGCAGACCCCAAAACTAAAGCCAACATAACAGTGCAATATGTTGAAATTACGCACAGCACATATCTCTATTATATGCAATTTCGTGATATTGATGCACTCTCGGCGTATATGACTAACCGCCGGGCGGTGGTCCGACGGGTACTGGTGCGGCTGTGGGGAAGGGTGTGGGCGTTGGAATAGCGCAGGGTTGCGGGTCGGTATTGTCAGTGTTCCCATCGCCG
>DAOTXB010000184.1:0-6139 GCA_034435575.1 Anaerolineae bacterium | reverse complement strand
GACCCATTTCCATCAGGTTGTCGGCTCAGGTTGATCGCTTCAACCGTGACTTCTGTATCCCCGAAACCATCCCCACGATATAAGCCGAACTGTTGTCGTGGCGCACTGACGATTAAGCCAGACGAACCCGCATTGATCGGAATATAATCGTTACTGTCGTTCACAAAATCAAACGCATACGGCGCACCATTGCTTGGTCGTGATACCTCAAAAAAACGATGATCCGTCATGTCGTTGACCACCCAAGTATGGGGCGGAATAGTAAACGCAATCTCACGTTCGCCACACGGGTTACCGTCACGATCACACACCGCGGTGATGACATCCCCCACGCTTGCCGCAGTATCTGCCGCGCCAAGCTCTACTTCTTGTGTCCAGAAGCGCGCGGAATCATATGCCCGTGCCTGGGTGATTTGCCATTGCTGCGATTCAACAACAACCGACACATACCAATTCCCCGTGCGGGTGGAGTTCTCATTAACAAAGCGTGGGATGTCAGTACGCACGGAAAAACGCCTAAAGCGTACTGGACCGCTGTAAGCCTGATGTTCTAAGCGAGACTTCTGGATATAGATTAAATTACCCCCGATTTTGCCAACAAGCCCTATGGTTGCTGATACAGGGTTTGTCGGATTGCCTATCAACCCAGCGGTAGCTGTGAGCACACCAAGATCACTCAAGACCTGTCCAGTGGCGCCTCCGTTCAGCCTAAAATCTGCACTAGTGGCAATGCTCATTTCACGGGCAAGACTTGATGCGTCAGTAATGTTTGGATACCGCAATGTAAATTCACCCTGCAACGCACTCATCGTTGTCGTAATTGGTGAGTTGGTGATATTTGAAGCGGTAGTCGAGCCATCGACGGGCACATCGACGACCACATCTTCACGTCGTGCTTCTAACGTTTCCTGTAGGCGCATAATCTCGCGTTCAAGATATTCAACCATGTCTGTTTGACCGAATATTGCATCCAATACCCTGATTTGCTGGTCGGTGAATTCGCCATTGTTCACACGCTCCAAAATTGCCACCATCGACTCAGGGTTATCAGGACCATCAAATAATCGCTGGCTAATTCCCAGAGTCACCAGCATCGGGTCTAGTTGAGTTGGTAGAACGGCTAATAATTGCTCGCGGGTTACGCCCATACTGTCCCGTTGTAAAGCGAGTAAATCCCCTGTGAGCATCACAACGCGCTCAAATTCCCCGGAATTTTCGGGTAAAGGTGCGATGCTTAGTGAGAGCGGATCGCACATTGTTCCTTCTGCACTAATCATGAGCGCAATCTCGCCACCGTTAATGATGTCATTCGGGAAGAATGGTACCAAGAGATAGAGTGCCGGGGGTTCAGCATTCGGGTTGAATACAATCGTTTCCTCGGCATTATCCACTATGTCATTTGTTTCAGGTGCAGGGGTAGGCGCTACGGGCGTGTCAGGGTCAACAACTGGCAAACCATTGACATCACCTGTATAGGTGAACAACGACACAAACACCCAACCGGGGATTATGCCTGAATCTGTTTCGAGGTCGATAAGCACCCAGTCGCCTGCTTCATTTCGTCCAATTGCCTCTGTGGTCGTACCACCCGCAACCACGCCGACCACATCATCTTGTGTGGATGGACCTCCACGTACATTGATGTTGTTAGCGGCGTTGATGGCAATGGTTGTGCTTGTAGCCGTTATTGTGGATGTATCATCACCTTCAGCTTGTGCGGTCTCGGTTTCCGGTTGGTCAACAAATGTGAACGGGTTACGCGCTGTGGCGATCAATATCTCAACCGGAGATTCTGTCCCTGCGATAACTGCTGTAATCGCAAGATCAGCCATCTCAGGTGCGGTGCCGTCGATGCGCAATACATCTCCCGGTAAAGCAACCATTTGTTCCAGCCCAACAATACTACAATCGAGTGTTGGGCTTTGGCTTTGAGCTGGCGTTGTCATCATCAACCCGGTCATAATTATGATTGTCAACATCATGAAAAGACTCAGCTTTTTATAGTGTCTCATAGTCGTTGCTCCAATAACTTATCAGTAAACTTTCTCAGTCATCTAATGGAAATGGTACATCGCTAAATTCACCTGTCACCGTGATGGCATTGCCCGCCATATCCTCTGCGGTAACGTTTAGTGTCGCCCGTAGTGGAATAAGTGTTTCTAGCGTAAGATCTCCGGTGATGTTTTCACTGTATTCGATATAGTTGCCATCTGGTAAATACTGTGTCACCGTTAAACAGGTAGTTGTCCATGTAAATCTGTTGCAGGATGCTTCGGGTGTATATGTACCGGGGGTAATATCCTGATTAAACCGTAGTTGCACCATGACAACATCCGGCTCGCTAATCGATAAACGGAATTGGCTTGAACTGTAATACAATACCCCGGCGGGGGGGATGCTCAGGTCGAATGCGCCTGAAATCGTTAAACTCACCGCATCTGCCATCGCCTGACGTAATTCGCGTTCGCGCTCAATACGGTCAAGTTCAACCTGATATTCTTCGGGATTTTCTACAGCAATATCTGTGAACGTGATGTCCAGCGTAATTTCGCCAGCGGGTTCATCATTGGTGTCGTCGATGATAGGGATAGTCAGGTTAATTTCGCCGGATGCTTGCATATCATCAGGTGTAACGCTGAGGATACCCGTGACATCGTCCCAATCTGTGGGGTCAAAGCTCGCTTGTCGATTGGTAACCGTGCTTAAACTATAGCTGAAAAACGCATCTTCACGGTCATCGGGGTAGCGATATTCGACAGTGTCTTCCTCATCATAATCATAGCTAAATTCTACGGTCATCAGGCGAAATCTGTCATTCTCTGAAAACCAACCGTTCCCATCTACTGGATCAAAATCTAAGCTAAAACGATGCACATTGTCACGGGACGTGTTGAGATATTCGAGTGTTCCCGACAGCAACACGGTGTCGTTTAGCACGAATACTTCTGCAACGCTATCGTTATCTAACATGGAAAGCTCACCGGTTATCGTAGCGATAGCTTGTGCGTCTTCATTGAGTGGGTCTTCATCATCATTATCATTAGTTTGTTGCTGGCTTACTGTGTCAGCTGAGTTAGTGGTAGAGTCTGCATCATCCTGTACTGTCACTAAAGTTGTTGTGTCATTGCCAGAAGATTGCGTATTATTAGCTGTATCATCGGCGCTTTCGCCATCACCACCACAGGCGGCAACCATCACGCCAATGACGACAAATAGCATAATCAACCATCTGCGTTTTTGTGTATTCATCGCGCTAATCCTTCTTCTATTTTTCCGAGATTCCTTGATGAGGGCTATCGTTTGGCATCGTACATTTTGTATGTTGCGGGGGGAAATTAGGATATATATGCCCCGCTTTAGAAAATGATTATTGTGGGGATGGTGGCGGTCCGGTCACGGGGACATCAAAGCGAACGGCAACCTGTACTTCGCCCCCTTCGCCGGATAATGTCGCATCAATCGTACCGCTCATGCCTTCATCGGAGATAGTGTCAAAGGTAACTGTGCCCTGTACTTCGTCCGAGTCGTTGAGGATTTCGAAATCTGGGTAGCGCACGTTAATGTTGAACACTTGAACGGGTTCCTCACTATTTGGCGCGCTCATCATACCGCCCTCATCAATGGTGTATGTGCCTGGTGCAATGCCCATGAGAATGCCAAGATGAATCTGGCTAATGGTCGTTGCATCTACACTATTTGACCCCCCCAAACGCAATGTCCAGTATTCAGCACCGCTCACACCATTTTCGTGCAGACGACGTTCTAACCACTCACCACCCCAATTTTCGCTGGCATAAGTATCGTTTATAGCCCCACTCGCGCTAATGATGTAAAATTGATCTTCACTCAGCGATAAGTCTGCACTGCTAGTTACGCCGGACTCATCGTTACCGTTCGCTGATGAGTTACCTGAATCGCTACCGCATCCGGCAACGATCAGCGCAATAAGCATCAACACCACGATTAATATATGTCGTTTCATCATAAGGGTCTTCACTTTCACTATACGGATTTGGTACACATATAATCATAAGATGTGTGTAACCAAATAGCATGGGACTAACGCCCATATTTTGTCCTATTAATAATGGGACTGACGAAATTTTTCGGCTAAGAAATAACATCTAGGATTGCAGATGCTCTACGCAAATCGCTATCTTATACACGAGAAATTGGGTGCTGGGGGCATGGGGGTGGTTTACGCCGCGACGGATCGCTTAAATGGTGAAATGGTGGCGCTCAAGCAAATATCTACCGTCACAGAAAACTTACAATTTACATCTCGAGGAGCAACCACCGATATACGGCTTGCCCTCACACAGGAATTCAGACTGTTAGCGTCTCTGCGCCATCCTAATATTATCAGCGTGTACGATTATGGGTTTGATACCACACAGCGTCCGTTCTATACAATGGAACTACTCGGCAATGCTCGGAATTTTTTGCAGGCAACCGTAGACCTTCCTGTAAAAAGTGCGCTGGAGGTATTGATACAGTTAGCACAGTCACTTAGTTATTTACATCGGCGAGGATTACTGCACCGTGACCTGACCGCAAACAATGTGCTGGTAACTACAGAGAATCAGGTGAAAGTGGTGGACTTTGGTCTTGCGATTGCGTTCGCGTTGCAAGATCAAGCGGAGATTGGTGGCACATTGCCTTACATGGCACCTGAAATTTTACTGGGTGAGGGCGCGTCAACGGCATCTGATATGTATTCATTCGGAATTCTAGCCTATCAAATGTTCGCGGATACACATCCATTCCCAACCGATAATGTCAACACCCTACTACAATACATGCTCAACCATGCGCCGAATTTAGCACGCATACCAGACGTAACACACAATGGACATGCACTTCGCAAAATCATCGGGCGCTTGTTGGAAGATTCACCAGAACAACGCTATACGAACGCAGATAGGCTGTTGGAAGATTTATCACAGTTGAACGACCATCCGACAGAAACAGTCAATATTCGCGAAAGCTTTCTCCAGCGTGCGGATTTTGTGGGACGTGATGATGAAATGTCGATACTACTCAAAGCGTTGGATGGTGCAATGCAAGGAGACGGTAACGGCTGGTTGATCGGTGGTGAAAGCGGGGTTGGGAAGTCACGTTTGCTCGATGAACTACGTGCCCATGCACTTGTGAAGGGGGCGCTTGTTCTTAGCGGGCAGGCTGTAGCGGAAGGTGGTCTCCCATATCAACTGTGGCGTAACATTATCCGTAAACTTGTTTTGCTAATTACGCTGGATGATGCGGAAGCCAGCACCATCAAAACGCTTATTCCTGATCTATCGACATTATTGGGGCGCGATGTTCCTGTTCAGAAAGGACAGGGGCAAAGTGTAATTAACCAGAGGCAAACGGTTGGCACAATCGTCAGCCTATTTGACCGGATCAAACAGCCCGTTGTGCTTTTATTAGAAGATTTGCATTGGAGCATCGAAAGTTTAGACCCCTTGATTGCGTTACAACAACGGCTTGATAAGCGACAATTGCTCATCGTCGCCACCTATCGTAACGATGAACAACCGACGCTGGCGTCAAAATTACCCAATCTACACCACCTAACACTAGAACGGCTTGACCGAATGGGTGTCGCACAATTAGCCGAATCCATACTTGGCGCTACCGGTCATCGGAAGGAACTCATTGATCTGCTGAATCGTGAGAGCGAGGGCAACATCTTCTTCGTGATCGAGATCATCCGTGCGCTTACAGAGGATTCTGCAAAATTGGCGGATCTCGCGCATATGCCGTTGCCGGACAGCATCTTACCACACGGTATTCTTCAAATTGTTCAACAACGTTTGGATCGTATTCGTGAAGATGATCAGCATGTGCTCAAACTTGCCGCAGTGAAAGGGCGGCAAATCGATCTCGCCGTACTTGAACAGGTGACTACCGGAATTCTACTAGATCAATGGGCGGAAACCTGCGTGAATGTAGCTATCCTTGAACTGAAGGAGACACAGTGGCAATTCGCACATGACAAAATCCGTGAAGCCTTGCTAGACCTTATGACATCGGAGGAAATGGCTGAAAATCATCGTAAAATTGCACAGGGTATTGAGGTGGTTTACATAAATGACAATGCCTATGCGAGTGCTCTAGTAGAACATTGGCGCATTGC
>DAOTXB010000183.1:0-4603 GCA_034435575.1 Anaerolineae bacterium | reverse complement strand
AAGCCGCCGATGCGTTCCGCTTCTGCCTTGAACTGGTCACAGAAGATCAGGTGACTGCGCCGAGCGAATTGCAAGATCAATTTGGTGAGCTGGTATTTCTCTCCGGTGATGTCGCTATTCAATCCATCTCCAACTGGGAAATCCCGGCGATTCAAGATCAGGCTGATTTCAACTGGGGTGTAATTGAGTCCCCGCGCTTCAATGCAGATAGTGAACCGACTCCCTGGACGGACAGCTATGTTTACTCCATCTGGGAAGGCACCGACAACCCCGATGCGGCATGGGAACTGGTCAGCTTCCTGAGTGGTGCCGAAGGACAGCGTATTCAGGCAGAAGCCAATGTTTGGTTCCCCAACAATCCAGAAATCTGGGAAGAACTCGGCTGGGACGAAGATCCGATTCTGAGCATCTCTTACAACGAACTACAACGTGAGACCGTCGTCCCGAATTACCTGCGTTCGCGCTTCTTTTTCGACTGCGCCTACGCCGCGTATACGAATACCCGTGTCCGCTGGATTGAAAACGATGAGCGTGACCTTGAATCCATCCTTGCGGAAGAGGTAAATAACGCACAATTCTGCATGGATGATAACTACGAATAAACAATGACTGGTGGAATGATACATCTGATGAAATTCAGGCAAAGTCATTCCACATGAATTACCCTTTGGGGGCATCTGGTAGCGGTTAAGTGCCAGATGACCTCCTTTTCATATAGCTATAGCAATGTTTTGATAATCCCGAACGATCTAACGTGATGCCCGACGAAAACTATTTGACAGGATGCATACCATTCGTTGCCTGTCAGCACGATCCACGTGTTTCATATTGTTTGTATGTGCCGTCAAAGATCATAAAAGTTTGCGTTTATGTGCATGGCACTGACCGTGATGTCATGCATTATCGCGATCATCTGGCAGATTTCGCGGAACGCACCCACACGCTCATCGTCGCGCCGCTGTTTCCCGCTGGTTTGATCGAACCGGATGATGTCGACAATTATAAATTTTTGCGATTTTATGACCTACGCTTTGATCTTATGCTTTTAAATATGCTAGACGAAATTGGTGCGCGTTATGATGCACCTGTCAAACAATTTATGCTGGGGGGATTTTCCGGTGGGGCACAATTCGCGCACCGTTTTGCCTATCTGCACCCGCATCGTGTATCAGGTGTGTCCATCGCGGCACCCGGACGCATTACCTTGCTCGATGATGCAATGGATTGGTGGGTAGGTACGCGTGATCTGAACACGCATTTCGGGCAAGCGATTAATATTGAGGAGTTACGACAGGTGCCGATTCAACTCATCATCGGTGCTGATGATGACGCAGACATCACCGCAAATGACGACATCCCACAGGCGCGTATCGCCGGAAACACGCGTCGTGCCCGCTTGCAAACACTCTACGAAAATTATCAACAACACGGGTTATCGGTACAACGAGACATTGTGGACGATTGCGCCCACGACTGGTTGCCCTTAGCCCCGCAAACGATTACTTTTTTTGAGACATTTATGGACGCTGTGAGGAAGAAAGATGACAATTCCTGCTGATTACGAATCCCGTGTATACGCTGGCTGGTTGGGCAAGTGCATTGGTGTGCGCTTTGGTGCGCCATTAGAAGGCTGGACTTATGAAGAAATCCGCGATCATTTAGGCGAACTTACCAGTTATGTGCGCGAAGACCGCGACAAAATTTTCAAGCCTGATGATGATACCTCGGTGCCGATGCTACAGATTCGTGTGCTGGAAGATCACGGTTATCCAACCGCACTGACCGCGCAACAATGTGGGGATACGATGCTCAATTACATAGCCGATGGTCACGGGACGCTCTGGTGGGGTGGTTATGGCATCTCTAGCGAGGAAACAGCGTACACCAACTTGAAAAATGGCATACCAGCGCCACAATCGGGGTCAATCGCCATGAACGGCACAACGATGGCGGAGCAGATTGGCGGGCAAATTTTCGTAGACATCTGGGGATTGATCGCACCGAATGATCCTGAACGGGCGGCGGATATGTCCGAAGCGTCATCGAGCGTGTCCCACGATGGCAACGGTGTTTATGGTGGACGCTATATCGCGTCATTGGTCGCGCTCGCTTTTTCGGAGACAGATGTGCGTCGTTTGGTGGAGCGTGGTTTAGACCATATCCCCGAGAATTCTGAATTTACGCGGGTGGTACGCGCAATGTTGGACTTTCACGCGCACACGCCCGATGATTGGCATAGTGCCTTCGCATATCTCAAGGAAAATTTTGGCTATCATCTGTATCCGGGCATGGTGCATATCATCCCGAATGCCGGTGTTGTGGTACTTGGCTTATTGTATGGCAATGGCGATTTTTCACGCACCATTCAGATTACTAACATGGCAGGGTGGGACACCGATTGCAATGTGGGCAACGTCGGCGCAATTTTGGGCGTGATGGTGGGCGTGGAGGGCATTGACGCGCATTGGATTGAACCGAACAACGATCTGGTGATTACCGCTAGTTTGATCGGTACGCGCAATATTCTGACCATTACACAATGTGCGGACATACTCGCACAGGCAGGCTACAAGCTTAACGGACAAGCGTTACCGAAAAAGCCCCGTTATCATTTTGAATATGCTGGCGCGACGGGTAATTTTCTGGCAGACGGTGAACGTGGACGACCTATACACCTTTCACAAACGATAGTTGATGACACGCCTACGCTAAAAGTATCTATTCGCAAGCTCAACAAAAAGGGCGAAATCCGCATCTATACCCACACCAGCTATCGCCCATCAGAACTCATCAGCAATTACTATGGGGCGATGTTCACACCGCTTATCTTCCCCGGTCAAACGGTGACCGCCACACTCTATGTTCCGTCTGATGCGCCCCAAGACCTGAAAGCAGGCTTATTCGTCTATGATGATAATCACGATGCGTATCATTATGCGGAAGGCGCACCACTCACACCCGGCACATGGCACACGCTGAGGTATGACATTCCAGAATTGACCGATGCTTGTCTCTCGCAAGTGGGTATCGCCCTGCGTAATGTGGGCGCTGATTGGGTCGTGGGGTCGGTGGCTATTCGTGACCTGGATTGGCGCGGTGTGCCAACATTTGATACTACATTTGCCAGAGAACGCGAAGAATCGGGCGCGATTAGTCAATGGACGTATTTACGCGGGCACTGGCGTTTGGAAGAGGGCGGGTATCATGGGAGTGGTCCCGGAATTAACGAAACCTACACCGGAGACATCGATTGGGCAGATTATGTGATGTCCGCACAAGTGTCGCCCGTTGTTGGTGAACATCATCTCATCAATGCACGGGTTCAAGGCGCATTGCGAAGTTATGCGTTCGGGCTTACGCCAGATAACACGATCACGTTGTATAAAAATGAGGGGCAGTATCGTGTACTCGCATCAACCGAGTTTGAGTGGCAACATGGCGAGACATACACCCTATCCTTACAGGTAGAGGGCAACAAGATCACAGCATCTGTACAAGGTAGACAGAAAACACTCGAGTTCCATGATGAGGATAAGCCTTACTTAACCGGGCAAATCGGTTTTTCCACATGGCATGGTAGTCATACAGGCTATAAAGCGTTGAAGGTTTCCGGGGTTCGTTCATCATGATCGCACAGGATAAACCAAACATCACGGGTCTTAAGAATGGATTATGTGGTTGACATTGTTATACAAAGAATTGGACAGGTTTGATGACACGCTTACACGAATATCAAGCGAAGGCACTCCTGAAAGACGCGGGTATCAACATTCCCCACGGGGCAGTCGCGGATAATCCACAAAAAGCGCGAAAGATTGCGGATGATCTCAAGGCACCGGTTGTGGTCAAAGCGCAGGTGTGGACGACCAGCCGTGCCGCACAGGGGTTCATCCACTTTGTTGATTCTGCGTCGGATGTGACGCAAATTGTCACTGATTTGCTGAAACGCACACACAACAATTTTCCGGTGACGCGTGTGCTTATCGAAGAACAAGTGCAAATTGTCAGCGAATGGTATCTCGGACTTATCATCGACAGTCGCCACCGGACACCGATTCTGCTGTTGAGCACGGCAGGCGGGAGTGGTATCGAAGACCGTGATGATGTGAACATTATCCGTCATGAGGTCGATATTCTGCGCGGGATTTATGACTTTGAAGCCCGAAACCTGTGTGTGCGTGCGGGGATCAGTGGCAAGTACATGAACGCACTTAGCCGTGTCATACAGAAATTCTACGCAGTCGCCCGACGATATGAAGCCCGCACCGCAGAGATTAATCCGCTTGCACTGACGGCAGATGGTCAAATTTTGGCGCTGGATGCTCGTATTACGGTGGATGATTATGCTGTAAGCCGTCATCCTGAACTGGGGATTGAGATCGCCCGTGAATTCGATCATCCACCAACCCCACTGGAGCGTATCGCGTGGCAAGTGGAAAAAGACGATTATCGCGGAACATTTTACTTCATCCAAATGCAAACTGGTTTCAAAAAAGGTGATGGCGTGGTCGGCTTTCATGGTGCGGGTGGCGGCGGGAGTATGATTAATATGGACGCGCTCTTGAACCAGGGCTTGCAGGTGGCGAATTTTGTCGATACCAGC
>DAOTXB010000182.1:0-7719 GCA_034435575.1 Anaerolineae bacterium | reverse complement strand
GAATCTCCCTACATCGCGCTATTTTTGCCTGGCGGTCATGGTTCAATGGTCGGATTACCCGAAAATCAAAATGTTGGGCAATTAATACGTTGGATCCATCAGTCAGATCGTTTTATGGTAACCGTTTGCCACGGTCCCGCCGCGCTATTGGCAACGTCGGTAAACAACACTGAACCCCACCCGTACACAGGCTATAAAATGGCGATCTTCCCGGATAGTGTCGATAAGCAATCTCCCTCTCTTGGATATTTACCTGGCGATCTTCCCTGGTACCAATGTGAAGAACTTGCTAAACACGGCTTGCAATTCGTCAATGAAAAAGTAGAAGGTGCCGTGCATGTCGATAGGAAGTTGTACTCTGGCGATAGTCCAAAAGCCTGTGACGAACTTGGTAAACTCGTTGCAGAAAGCCTTTTGAAAGAGTTCTCTAAATAAGCAGTTTTGTCGATCTCAATCGCTAAGATAAAAGAACCTCTATTTTAGCGATTGGTACTACCGATTGAACTCATATAAACAAATTACTGAAGATAGGAGGACATATAGATGAATTTTCTAGAAGTCAAGTCAATTAGTCAAATGCATAGAATTCTTGGTTTGAATCCTCCCGAACATCCTCTTATCAGCATTTTCAACTGGGAAGATGTGCAACATCAGGAGGTGTCCGATAAGGTTAAGGGTGTTCAAGTTGTGCTTGATTTTTATACTGTGAGTGAAAAGGATTTTCCTTGTGAAACGTTGATATATGGACGTAACACCTATGATTTTAATGAAGGCTCAATGATGTTTGTGGGACCAGGACAAGTCACGAGTAGTTCAAATGATGCTGAAACCACTGGCTGGACACTGATATTTCATCCCGAGCTTATAAGACATACTAAACTTGCAACAAAGATGTCGGAGTATACATTTTTTCAATATAACGTGCATGAAGCGCTTCACTTATCTGAAAAAGAAAAACGTATAATCAGATCACTTATTGAACAAATTCGAGAAGAATATGCTAGTAATATTGATGTATTTACGAAAGAAGTAATTGTTTCACAGCTGGAGCTTCTATTCAATTATTCGCAAAGATTTTATAGTCGACAGTTCATTACTAGAACTGCTCAAAACAGCGATTTTGTGGCACAATTTGAAGCAGAACTGCAACGATGGTTTAATTCAGATAAAATTCTTGAAAGAGGGCTTCTTACAGTTAAACAGTGTGCAGAAAGCATTGGAATGTCACCGGACTACCTCTCAGATATGTTAAAACAAGAGACAGGAAAAAGTGCACAGGAACATATACATTATGTGTTGATTGATAGGGCAAAAAATCAACTACTAAGTACCTCAAACACAGTTAGTGAAATTGCCTATTCCCTTGGATTTGAGTATCCACAATACTTTAGTAAACTCTTTAAAAAGAAGACTGGCATGACTCCGACACAGTTTAGAAAGAATTAATTCTCAATCCTAAAAACCTAGGCTGACAAAATCAACATAGTAATTCCCTAGTCTGTGCCAATACCCGCCCATAATCCAGCGTAGACGAAGCGGTGGCTGACTTTACACGCCAATCTGCTATCATGACACATCATGGATGACTTACTCATACCCCAAAATTTATCCACCTTACCGCGCTATACCTCACTCATCGGCATCGGCATCATGCTCGGTCTGGCGGTGATGATCCAACGCACACGCGGGGTGTATCGCGCCGGGAAAATAATCGATGTCGGTCTCGCGGGTGTCATCGGTGGCGTGATTGTGGCGCGGGCGGTGCATGTCTGGGTGCATTGGACGTATTTTCAGGCACACACCGACGAAATTACCCGTTTACGTGCCGGTGGCTTAGATTGGCACGGCGCGGTGATCGGTGCTTTACTGGCGATGGTGCTGATGGCGCGGATGCGTGGAGTCATGTTTCGGCGCTTACTCATGCCAATGGCGCTGGTGTTACCCCTCGTCGGCTTGATGGCGTGGTGGGGGTGTTATGAGGCACAATGCAGTTATGGCGCAGAAGTCGAAAATCTGTCCTATCATCCCGCGTGGCAAGTGTGGGAAGCGCCGGACATCTTCAACATCAGCGCACCGCGTTATCGCACCCAACAAATTGGAATGGCGTTGAGTATCGGCTTACTCATCCTTGCGGGGAGCGTAACCCTCTACACCCGTCGCAGAAAACGCCATTATCCGGCGCTGTTCGGATTCATGGTGATTGTATTTAGCGCGGGCATGTTCATGATCGGTGACTTACGGGGCGATGCTGTGCCCATAATTGCAGGTCTCCGTGCCGATCAATGGTTAGATATTGGTGTGGCGACATTAGGGGGGGCGTTGTTCATCGCCTACCGTAAACCCCTCAGTACACAGGCATAAAAAACGGGCACAGCGTTATGCCATGCCCGTAAATGTTGCTTATATTATAGCGCGACGATCTACCCGTTAGGATTAACCGCCATTGCCTTCTGTTTCTGCTTCGGTTTCAGCCCCCGGTATTACTTCCGGCACAATCTCTTCAGCATCCGGCACATCGGGTGCCTGGAAGTCTTGGATAGCATCCGGTAAGGTTGCGAGGTCAAACAGGAATGGGCTGTTGGACGGTACCAGCGCGATACCTACGTTGTCGCTCAAACGTTGCACGTATTCGTACTGTACGAGTAACGGGTTCGCGGCAATCTGCTCACTCACGAGGCGTAACGCTTCTGCTTGCGCCTGTGCTTCTAAGACGATCGCCTGAGCATCACCTTCTGCACGCGCAATACGGGCATCACGTTCACCCTCTGCTTCTGCACGGGCTTGATCCGCTTCTGCCTGAATTTGGTCAACCTGACGACGCGCACGTTCCGCTTGCTGTTGCGCCACGAGTGCTTGCTCAACCGAGTCAGCGAATTCTTCAGAGAATGTGATGTCGCGGACGAGGAGATCAACCAGATCAAGTCCCTGTTCCGCCATTACAATACTGATGCGTTCCTGCATCTGCTGTTCCAACGTAGCGCGGGCTTCACCATAGACTTCTTCTGCCGTAAAGTTAGAGATAACCTCACGCGCAACACCACGAGCAGTCGGGCGGATGAAGTTCTCTTCATAACGATTCTGCAAATTCTGATGGAGCACGTTTACATCGGTACTCGCCGGGCTAACGCGATACAAAATACTGATGTCCATGATGATTTCCTGACCATCAGAGCTACGACCACGTACCGCATCGTTACCGGTGCGTGAGCCTTCGTTTGCCTGCCCGGACATGGTGTATTCTTGCTGGGCGATGTTATATATCGTCGCTTCCTGCAAGATAGGAATAATGATGTGAGTCCCGGAACCACGTGGTTCACCGAGTTCACCCGATAAGGTGTTAAAGACAACGGCGCGTTCCGCTGGTTGTACCACCAGGATGCCCTGTGCGATGATGGAGAGGATAACACCGAAGATTAACCCGATACCGGCGAGTAAAATCCCACTCCGTACAGGACGACCCTGTGACGCGGAAACAACGACTAGACCAACACCAGCAAGGAAGGCTAAAAAGCCCAACAATGCTACAGTGCTTAAAATGCCACTAATACCACCCATAGAATATAGGCTCCTTGTAGACGGTTATCTATCTGATGCGAATAATTCCGATGATTATAACACGCGCACAGCACTTGTTAAGTGAAAGACGGCAGAACAACCCTAATTATTAGGGGCTACTCATGCAAACCGTGCGTGTGGTGGATTTTTCGCTCTCTACACTATACTACGCAAATTTCATTAGAAAGTCGTATAGTTCCCGTGAATGTGCGCTCATTTACATCCGCAAACTCCCTGTAATATCTTATGTGTATCGTGGGGGAATCGTCGATGTCGTCTGCGCGAACTTATGCTACACTGTGCGACGATCTGCAAAAATAATGCATAAAATAGGTCAGATCATGGATATGATGACAAAAACCAGTAATGAACCATCCACCAACGCCGTGCGCCAATGGGGGTGGATGGCGGTCACATTCGGCGGGATAGGGCTACTCGGATTTGTAATTTTTGGCACAGGCGCTGACCCGGCTGTAAATCTACAAATTTTTAGCACCCGCTTTCTTGGTATTTTTATCGAAGCGGTGCCATTTTTGTTGCTGGGGACACTGGTTTCTGGCTTATTAGAGGTCTATGTCGGGCGAGAAGACATCGTGCGCTGGATTCCACGCAACCCGTTTTTAGCGACAGTCATGGGCGCGTTTCTGGGGTTTGCCTTTCCCGTTTGTGAATGTGGTGTGGTGCCGGTCACACGGCGGTTGTTCTCAAAAGGCTTACCGATGTCCGTCGGGATCGCGTTTTTGCTCGCCGCGCCGGTCATGAACCCGATTGTGCTGGTAAGCACCTATATCGCGTTCTGGCAGATCGCGCCGGAAATCGTCATCGGGCGCTTTGTCATCACCGCAATCGTGGCGATTGGTGTGGGTGTGGTCTTTTCCATCGGTGCCAAACCGCACGAAGTTTTACGCCCCGCATCACTCATGCCCATCATGGGCGGTAGTGGCGATGGCGACCTGCCCACACTCCCAACCGGACGCAAACCACTGCGCCAGGGACTTTATGAATCGCTGATCCTGGGCGGGAACGAATTTTTTGAGATGGGGCGTTTTCTGGTCATCGGCTGTATGCTGGCGGCGGGTTTACAAACGGCTGTCTCTCAAGAAACGCTATTAGCCCTCGGCGAAGGTCCGGTTGTGTCGGTACTCGTCATGCAAGCACTCGCCTTCCTGTTGAGTGTGTGCTCCACCGTCGATTCATTCCTTGCGCTGGCATTTTATGGCACGTTTACGGGTGGGTCGGTGATGGCATTCCTCACATTCGGTCCGATGGTCGATATTAAAAGCACGTTGATGTTTATGGGCGTGTTCCGCCGCAAAGTCGTGCTCTATTTGATTTTATTGCCCATGCTGATGACCTTGCTCATCGGTGTGTGGATGAACCTCTATTTGCCGGTCTAAACTGATGCGTGTAGCAATTATTTCTGATATTCAGGGTAACGCAGTGGCGCTAGAAGCGGTATTGGCACAGATTAAAATGGAGGCGGTGGATCAAATCGTATGCCTCGGCGATGTCGCAACCGGATTTGAGCCAGAACGCGTATTGGACTTGCTCGAAGAAAACGCGGTGCTTTGTGTACGTGGCAATATGGATGAGGTGGTGCTGAACCCACAACCCGATGATGGCAACGATGCTAACGCACAGCGCTATGCTGAGATTGACGCATGGTGTCATCAACAACTAGGCGCAAAACATCGGCAAATGATCGCTGATTTTACGCTGACTACTACAATACAATTGACCGAAGCTACCCGATTGATGTGCTTTCATGGCGCTCCGGCAGACACGCAGGCGGTCATCGACGCGGAAACACCCATCCAGCAATTAGACGCATATTTCAGTGACGCTGATGCACAAATCTTCGCCACAGGACACATGCACACACCGATGCTACGCCATTATAAACATGCACAGATCATTAATCCCGGTAGCGTGGGCTTGCCTTTCGGCGGAAAGATTGCACGGATGCCCCTATATGCTGAATATGGCTTGATTGATGCGGAAAAGCACAGTGTACGTCTTACCTTCATGCGGGTGACTTATGCGAAAGAAATCTTCCGTCACCGCTTGCTCCATAGTGGCATGCCACATGCAGGCTGGTATTTGCAACAATGGCAGGTTGATTAGGCAGGGAAAAACACCATGTACATAACCAAATTGATTCTCATCATTGTATCTGTATTTACCCTTATACTCAGTGCCTGTGATGCTCTACTGCCACGTTCCGCCGATGCGGATTCCGTCTGGCGTGTGTGGCTCCAAAATGAGCAAGACCTCACCGTGAGCATTGACGCAAACGGCACCGTCACACGCGATGCTGACCTGCCCGCAATAAATGATTCACGGCATGGACAACTCAACCCGCGCCGCTTTCTCCCATCCGGCGAATCACTCGCACTGGTTCACGATGAGCGCTTCGACGCACTCACCGACACCGCCAATAATGCCATCATCGTGACCGATCCTTTGCTCAATGTCCGTTTCCCCTTTTATGTGAGCGCGAATCTGGACATGCAACGGGCGGTTTTTGTGCAAAATGGCGAGCGTGTGCTGATTGAAGGTAATAGTGCCAACGGTCAACGGGTAACGTTGTTATTAGAGCGCGATGGGTCGCTTGTACGCCCCTTACGGGATATTGAACGCGTCAATTTGCATGGCACCGCACAGGGGTTTATGTATTTGCTCCCGCGTGATGATCGCACACAATTGGTGATGGTGGATACACGCATCCCCTTGTCAGATAATGTGGTGTGGGCGGAGGTCGGCACATGGCAAATCATCTGGTTTGAAAGTGGCGCACGCGGATTTGGACCCTCTACAACATGGGCACAACGCGCACCTGTAACCACGTTAACAGCAAGCACGGTTGTTGCTAGTGCCGAGACGCCAACACCATTCCCTTTACCAGAATCGCTCTTCACGATTGGCGGTCAGGCAACGGTGAATACGGTGGATGGAGAAGTCTTGTATCTGCGCGATGCTCCCTCGACAGAAGGCGAGATTGTGCGCTTTTTGTATGACGACATGATTGTCGATTTGCTCGATGGTCCGCTAGATGTAGAAGGCTATCGCTGGTGGAATATCCGCACGGAAGACGGCGAAATTGGCTGGGCGGCGGAAGCGGTGGACACCGTGACCACACTCGCACCCATCTATGAGGATGTGCCCGATTATCTGGCAACGCTCTATGAGGAAGCCACCGTCATGGCGGCAACCGCACTCGCGTCTTCGCCCACACCTGAACCTGACGATGAATAAGCGAGCTTACGAGTATTGATTATTTTTTGACAACCCAGAAAATGTAGCCTTTTTCATCTTTTTGCAGGGTCTGGATTTCCTGCGTGTCTTGCTTATTGACCTCCGGCTTGGAGTTAGTGTGTTCCGATTTGTCTGTCATGGTCAAATCCTCTTATCCTGCTCTTGAGCATATCGCATCAGGTAATAGAAAACGATAGATTTTCGGAAAATGTTCATAGCCTGTATATGTTCTTCAGAAACAGCTAGCGCTTTAGCATCACGAAGACGTAGCCTTTTTCATCTTTCTGTATCATCTGGAAGGCTACTTTGACGGGTGCCGGTTTGGTGGATTTTGTTGATTTTTTCATGATGTGATGTCCTCGTGTCTGTCCGTTTTGATCTGATGATTTCACCATAACAAACAAACGCTTAGAGAACGCTTATTGGGGTTTTCAATCGCTTTGTTTAGCATTTGGTGACAAAAATTGATAATTTGTCACCTATCCCCTTTTCATATCTGGATATAATCGCTGTCTCCCTCTGATGAGGGGGTGGAATGTGGTACACTTAAGTGCCTACATCATCAAAATACAGTGTTTATGATAAGGCAACAATGGCTTACCGGAATGAATTTGAAGACATCAGTTTATTGTATCCCGCTGGCGTGCCACGCCCCCCGCGTCGTCTCATCAACCAGACAGATAACACCTATAACCTGAAAGACCTGAACATCAAAAATCTTGTCCGTGCGTTGAGTATCGCCCCACAATATGAAGGACGGATCGAGGAAATTTTGTTATCCCCGGTTAGTTCGCCGGAGATTCTGGCGTATCGACACGAAATTATTGACGATTTACTGCGCTCGGCATCCCTGACCGAACAGCTTAAAAGTATCTTGCAGGTCATTGTCAACCTTGAGGCGTACTTGGT
>DAOTXB010000181.1:0-2409 GCA_034435575.1 Anaerolineae bacterium | reverse complement strand
AATTTTAATTCTAGTGGACATTGGCTAATTGTCAATATAGGCGTGCCTTAGAGCGCCTGCATCACACCTTTCATCCATCCCAATGTGTATGCCATACCCGCGTGCCATGGTGCATCACATGTCATCTGTGGGCTATGGTCAGGGATCAATACGCCATCATAATCTGCCTCTTTAAGCAGTTTCAACACACGCACCATGTCAATGTCCCCTTCGTCCACAAACACCTCATAATATTCAGGCACTTTGCCCCGAATATTGCGAAAGTGAACATAGGCGATGTGATCGCTATAGGCTTTCACCGCATCATAGACATCCATCTCTGTAGATACCATCTCGCCTAATGTGCCGAGGCAAAACTCAAGCGTGTTTGCCTTGCTCGTGTTCAGTGATAACAGGCGTTGATAATGCTCCGGTTGTGTAATCAGCCGTCCGGTGTCACGTAACGAGGATAAGGGTGGGTCATCGGGGTGCGCGGCTAATTTTACACCAGCGTCTTCTGCAACCGGTAATAATTCTTCCAGAAACCATGTTAAGCGTGACCACATTTCATCTTGCGTAATCGTAGCCACATGCCCGTCCGGTGCATCAGGATCATAAATCATGTTAAATGCCATCCCGTTGGGAATGGGCGCATTGATGTCTAATTCATCGCCGATAAAGCCGACTGAGGTTGCGCCACCGCGTGCCATCGTGACTTCTTTACGTCCCCATACACCGGCGGCGCTAAAGTAATAGCCCATTGTGGGTATCCCCACCCGCCCCATGTCACGGATTAATTGTTTTAAATTTTCGATCTGTGCCTGTTTACGCGGTCCATCAAGCAAAATATCATACCAATGTGCGGGGTCAAAATTTTCTAAGGCTTCTAACTCTAAACCTTCCGCGTTTATCGCCTGTTTGAGGGCATAAAGGTCGTCATACGTCCACAGATTATCCTGATTACGGCTGATTCCCCATGCACCCGCGCCGGTACCGGTAGATAACAGATTAGCCTGATGTTCATAGTCAATAAACTGTGCAACGATATGGGTCGCACCGGCTTGTTTTGCAAAACGATAATTTTCTGGTGTGAGCAGATGCCGATATAATCCTAGACCTAATTTCATATGATTTTATTCCCCTAAATCACTACTAACTGCCCATACGGGCGGAGTGTCCTTCACTGTTTTATGATAAGGCGCTTTAATAGATGATCGATCACTTATGCCAGATCAAATGAATTGTGGCTTATCAACACCGCACCATCAACCGTCACTCGAAACATACGCTCCAAACGCACACCACCAAAGTCAGGTACGTATACAGGCGGTTCGAGTACAATCACCATATTTTCCTCTAAAGGGAGGGTCGCGTCAATGATGATGCGCGGTTCGTCCTGATTAGACACACCCAGACCATGCCCCGTGTGATGTGGATAGGTATAGCCCTGTTTTTCAATATATCCGCGCACTACACGGTCGATCTCGCCAGCAGAAACTCCCGGTTTCACCGCTTCAAAGCCAATGTTGAAGGCATCTTCCGCAATCTGTCGCTTTTTTCTATGTTCGGCGGTGATTGTGTCCTCGCCACCAACAACAAAACTTGAGCAGGTATCACCCCAATAGCCATCGTAATAGGGCACCATATCGCTAATAATCAAATCACCTGCCTGTGTAACATAATCTGTGGGCATTCCGGGGAAAGGTGACTGTGAATTTTTGCCTGCGTGGAGGGCATTTTGTAACGCGAATCGTCCACCAATAGACGCTTCCATCGTCGCTTTTGCCTGCGAATAAATCTTGATTTCGGTTTTACCCGCTTCCTGCACCAATTGGCGTACCGCCTCTTGTCCCACTTCTGCGATTTTAGCACATGCCATCAACGTAGCGATTTCGTCATCACTTTTGACTGCCCGTACTTCTCGTATAGACATATATGGTAGGTCAACCCACTCTAAATTGGGGTAATCAGCATAGAGTTGTTGTGCTGTGACTGTGGCGAGTGTGGTGGCTTCGTAGCCGATCTTTCTGGTAGCAGGGGCATGGCGTTTCATAACCCGTAAAACAGCATCATGGAAATTTTGTAATGGTGGTGTACCGAGTATGTAAGAATAGCCATCGAATGATTCGCCTGATAACGTCCATCCATCTTGCTCAAGCGTACCATCCGCACCCTCAGCAATTAGAATAACCTTATCCGGTAAAAAGAGTGTCGCCGCCCGCCCTTCAGTGAACGGACTTGGTCCATTTTCAAAAAATGTGGTGTATCCAGTCAAATACGACACATTGTAAAAATTGGTAAAAAGCGCACACTCTAAACCAAGTGTTTTCAGCATGGCTTTTGTACGATCAAATTTAAAGGTATCTAATTTCATAAGTTGAGACTCTTTAAATTGCTATTTTGGTCAGACCAATAAAGTGTACCATATAA
>DAOTXB010000180.1:0-2667 GCA_034435575.1 Anaerolineae bacterium | reverse complement strand
TCAGTCGAGCGTGTTGTCTCAGGCTGTGACGCTGTGCCACCTGAGACAGATAGGGCGGAGATTGACGCAGCAAACGGAGGCTCACTCACCTGTACAGGGGATGCGATCTTTGATCTTCCCCAGAATGAACTCAGCCTCTCCCTTGACGTGGATCAGAGTGAGTTGAGCGAAGCGCAATTGGCAGACCCGTATAACTTTGACGTTGGCGAGACCATCCCGCTTTTGTTGTCGGTGAATGCGGCGACGTTGCCGAATAGCGCGGACGACATTCGCGTTGAATTGACTTTACCCCGCGAGTTACAACCCAGTGGGTTGGAGGTCGTTGAAGAAGAACCCTCATTCATCGAATCAATTCTAAATCGCTGGCAATCACTGTTCGGCATTTTAGGCGTATCATCCGATACTGACGACAATGTGACACTGGAAATAGACGAGAACAATAGTCGTCTCATCTATACTTACAGCCGTGACTTGATCGGGCAACAGCTAGCGATTGACCTTGACGTAATCGGGCAGACCGACGGCAATTTCACCATTTCCGGCGCTGCCTTTATTGAAGGCGCACCCATCACCGCGCAATCTGGCTTCTCGCAACAAAGTACCATTCAACAACAATCAGGTACACCCGACGCGAGTGATGCGGTTGATATTACACTATCGCAAATCTTTGTCACAAACACCCCTGTGCCGACGGCAACGCCATTGGTATGTAACGTTTCAATTATTAATGGAGCATCCAGATTAAGAAATGAAACAAACCTTCTTGATTTATCATGGTATTTTGTCATAGACGATCAGTTTCAAATTGAACAAAGAAATCCACTTAACGATGTTAACTGGGGTAATGCGAATGCTAGCGATTGGCAGGCTGGAACAAATATAAGTTCAATAAATGCTATAGGGTGGAACGGAATTTCGGGGGATTATACATGGATTACAGTTATTGTAACCCAACAAAATGGACTGCAGATTACTGGTTTCATGGCATTAGACAACCCTAGCTTGGGTTTAGATATCCTTAACTTGGATTGTGATCCATCTGCGCTACCCGGATGGGTATCTACACCAACACCATTACCAACCAGTACACCTATTCCACAGGCAAACACATGGTGGGTTACAGGTCATAACTTAAGTGGGCCATTAAATGTCTATGCAGAGGTAATTGGTAGACCTACAAATGAACCAATTGATGAGATTGATCGTTGTACTTCAGTTGTAAGAGTTGATACATCCGTTGAGGTGGTAGATGTAGCGAATCCTAATTTCATTCGTGTAGAAATTTATTTCCCATCAGGTAGTACAACAACTACCGCATGGGTTGCTATCCGAGATTTAAGCCTTCCTTCGGATGGAGATTATTTAGTCCCAGATTACAATTTGACATTGACTACTTCAGGTACTTATGAAAATTGTCCTTCGCCACAACCCACAGCAACACCGACTGCTATTCCATCAGCAACACCATTGCCAACACCTACTGTAGATCCTAATACCGTTTATATTTCCAGAGGCGCATTCGAAGCCATTAATACTGAACTAACATTCCGTTCATCTAATGGTTTAGAACTCGCACCTGCACAGGTTGGGTCTTCAGGAGTACATAATCATGGGACATTAGATATTATGCCACGTGAGTTCCCCGATGGACGTTCTATAAACGAACAAAATCTTGAATATTGTATCGATGTATTATCTACAGATCAATCAGAAGTTTGTGACGCAATAGATGGATTAGGATATAACGTTTATTCACCTGTAACGGGTAATGCCTATCGTAGTTCACGCACTCCTCATAACACTACCATTATTATGACAGGCTATCAAAATTACACCGTCGAATTAGGAGGTCACTCATTTACGTATGTCATGCGCCCTGAGATATCAATTAGTCGAATTGACAGCTCTACAATAATTGCCGATGGAGCACCAGTTATTATGGGCACCACTCAGCTTGGAAGACTATGTACAATTTCCAACCTTGGTAATTGTGACCTCGTAGGCAATATCGTTCATTTAGCGTATGAGGTACGTTTCAGATTTCAAACACCTCAAGGATCAGGTAGAAATTACTTCGGATTACGTTTTTTAAGAAGCCACGAATGTAATGCGCTTGGATTTGATGCCAACTCTTCCGAATGTCTAGCTATTGCTCAAGACTGGGAAAATCTTGTACGCGCAGTTATTGCGTATCCAAGTTGCTTATACAATGAATGGAATAATCAGCCAGATGCCGCAAACCCAGCGAATACCTTTGAACCAATTGTTTGTACTATTCCGTAAGGTGAAACAATGACTGTCAGGCACGTACTATATATTTTCTGCTTTGTTTTATTGTTTGTAAGAAGTGTAGAGACTGGTAAGGCTTCAACTACTAGCGAAGTTTTCTGGTTCGTAGAGGGTTCTAATGGCTCATATGTTATTCAGGCTATTGATCCATATACTCAACAGATAAATTCCGTCTTTACATTTAACTCTGCTGAAAGCATTCGCTTACTTGTTTTATCGTCGAACAACCGTTGGTTAGCTTACACAACAGGAGGTGGACGCTTCGATACATACGTGATTGATTTGCAAACGGGTCAAAACAGGCTTGTTGCAAGCAGTTTGATTACTCGATCCGACATATTGGTCGGTGGTTCCCGACCGACCTTAGAATGGTCGCCG
>DAOTXB010000179.1:0-7750 GCA_034435575.1 Anaerolineae bacterium | reverse complement strand
TATTATGTGTTTGGCGATCACAAACATATTAGTCTTGGCAGTTTGCCTGGTATGAAAGAACGCACGGTTACGATCAATAGTTTCTCGAAGAGCTTTAGCATGACCGGTTTGCGCCTCGGCTATGTCGCCGCGCCACAAAATATCATTGATGCGATGTTGGGCTTTCATCACGGCATGATGATCTGCGCCAATGCCGTCACCCAATATGGTGGTTATGCGGTGATGAGCCAGTCAAGAGACTGGTTTAAGACGGACGTCTTGCCGGAATATAACCGTCGGCGTACTTTGTGGGTACAAACATTGGACGCGATTGGCTTACCCTATACCGAGCCACAGGGCGCGTATTATGTGTTTATTGACATCCGACCAACGGGGATGACCAGTGGCGAATTTGTGGTGAAAGCCCGCAATGAAGCACGCCTTGTTTTCCAACCAGGGACAATTGGCGGGGGCGCGGGCGAAGGCTTTATTCGCGGTGCGTTGACATGCCCTTCCCCGGATTTTGAAACAGGCTTAGGGCGCTTCACACAATTTATCAAGGGATTGATTTAAGATGGTGAATATAACCGGACAGACTGCGATTGTGACGGGGGCGGCACAGGGCTTAGGCTATGCTGTCACTAAAGCCTATATAGAACAGGGGATGCAAGTTGCACTGCTAGATGTTAAGGCAGACCTCTTGCAATCTGTCGCGGACGAATTCGGTGACAACGCACACCCTTTCGTCGCAGATTTAGCCGACGCAACCTCTACACAGAATGCAATTCAAGGCGTATTGGAAAAACTCGGCACACCACGTATTCTCGTGCATAATGCGGCGATCTTGATTAATCGTCCGGTGTTAGAGGTCACGTTGGAAGCATGGTATAAAGAGATTAATGTTGGTATTCAAGCCGCGTTTTTATTGACCAAAGCCGTCTGGCAGGGCATGACAGATGCGGGTGGCGGGAGTATCGTCTATGTTTCTTCTCGCTCAGGCATTGAAGGATTTATGGACGAAAGCCCGTATTGTACGGCTAAGCATGGCTTAGAAGGATTCATGAAATGTATGGCAATGGAAGGCGAGGCACGTAACATTGCTGTCAACACCGTCACGCCTGGCATGTACATGCACACACCCATGTCTGAATATAATTATCCTGATGAACTTAAGCAGAAATGGGTAGACCCTTTTCTATTGACACCTGCGTTCGTCATGTTAGCGCAACAGGATGCACAGGGTATTAGCGGTGAACGCCTTAACGCGTGGGAACTCAGTCAATCTTGACGAATTTTGAGCACATCTGGTGAGAAATGTTAACTACAATAACCACATCTCATCAGATGCCCTCTAAACTACCAAGCTGATAGGTCACGATTGCGTTACTCTGGTTGCTTTTCAATTCGGTTGCCCTCAGAATCAACATAGCCGATGATCCGTGCAGGGTTACCAACGACAAGTGCATAGTCCGGTACATCTTTAGTGACCACAGCACCACTACCAACCATAGACCACTTGCCAATATTAATTCCACACAGGATCACACTATTTGCACCGAGCGCGGCACCATATCCCACGTAGGTTTCGCTTATATGCCAGTCGTCACCACTTTTTAAATCACCATCAGGCGTGATGGCTCGTGGGATTTTATCGTTGGTGAAGACAACATGTGGTCCAATAAAAACCCCATCATCAACCGTAACACCAGTGTAAACTGACACATAATTCTGAATTTTAACACGATTTCCAATATGCACATTGGCATCTATAAACACACCGCGTCCAATAACACATTGCTCACCGATAATCGCCCCTTTACGTACCTGAACCAGGTGCCAAATCGATGTATTTTCCCCAATTGTCACATCCGCCTCAACCGTTGCACTTGCATGGATGAACACCATTTTAGAGTATCACCTGTTCATGAGTCTGACCGGATTGCACCATAGCTAATGCGGTTTTGAGTGCTTCCAGTCCGTCCCGCCCACTAATCATCGGCGTTATGTTATTTTTTACACTGTACATAAAGTGAGCAAGTTCTGCTTTGAGTGGTTCTTGTCTTGGAATAGCGAAACGCATCATATTGCCCTCATTAACGCCTGTCAAAACATTTAGTGAATCCCAGGTATTGGCGACGGTTGTATTTTCGTAAAAACTCAATTCCTGTGTGATGTAATTGACATTGAACATGCCCTTCGTACCAGTTACTATCAGTTCGCGGATTTTCGTAGGCGTTACACGACTTGCACTAACTACACCATGAATTCCATTTTCAAACATTACTAAGCCATCAAGCAAATCTTCGTAGCTCTCAGAGATGATACAGTTTGTTTCTGCATATACTCGCTGAATTTCCTCACCAAGAATATAACGCATCACATCAATATCATGCGTAGCAAGATCAATCGCTACACCCGCATCCCTAATCCGTACAGGGAAAGGTCCCATGCGACGGGTCGCAAGGCGTAAAATTTTGCCTATTTCTCCATTATCGAGACGTTTTTTGAGCGCGACAATCGCCGGGTTGAACCGCTCAATATGCCCAACGGTTAGATGCACTTGATGTGTTTGTGCTAATGCGATCAACTCTTCTGCTTGTTCACAGGTGCTCGCAATAGGCTTTTCGATCAATGTGTGGATATTCCGTGTAATAGTTTGTTTCGCAACCTCAAAATGCAAACTTGTCGGCACACAAACTGAAACAAGGTCAGGCGGATTTTCTTGCAAAGCCTGTACAAGGTCATCCACAATTTGTGATCCATAACGTTCATTAATACGCTGCATTGAGTTATGACTGGTATCATATACCCAGATAAGTTCTACGCCTTCTAAATCATGATAAATACGGGCATGATTTTGCCCGATTGATCCTACGCCTATCACTGCGGCTTTTAACATAATTCTCCTCGCATATGTAAGGTTTAACCACGCCCGACAACACGGATAGTTGCGTTGCCAACACCAAAATCATCTGCAATAACATGCCTCGCATCTATGATAATAGGATGTTGCATCTTGTTAAGTATCTGTTGCCAATTTTGGGCGACATAGACATCATGCTTGACCATGAGAATTACAGCATCTACGCCATTGATTATCGCTTCCAGATCACCTTGATAATCGGGTACAAAAGGATCGTGTACACGAATTTCATCTGCATTGAGCAATTGTAATAGCGCGGCTGTAGGCGTATCCCTATCATCGTCACTGTTTTCCATGTAAGCATAGCCCAACACGGCAATTTTTGCGGTTTCGGGCGTAATATCATACGATTCAAGCGCAGAAGCCGTAAGCGTTGCAATATGTTCTGGCATTGCACGATTCACCTGCCTTGCAGTAGGGATTAAGCGCGCATCATGGCTAGCATTGGCGATAAGTAACCATGGGTCTTTAGGGATACAATGCCCTCCAACCCCTCCCCCTGCAAAAAGCACCTGTCGCCCTGGCACCTTGTTGATAAGATTACGTACCTTCCAGAAATCACCGCCTAGAGATTCACAAATCAGGGCTAGTTCATTAGCGAAGGCAATTTGTACATCACGATAGGCATTTTCGCCGGTTTTTACGATTTCAGCCGTCAAAATATCGGTTGTATCCAGATCACCCTGCACATACTGTCCATAAAGAGTCGCCATTACCTCAGCAATTTGAGGTGTGTATCCACCGACTACACGACTCATTGTCCGCAAATTATGAAGCAATTTACCCGGTGTAACGCGTTCAGGACAATGCCCTATGAATAAATCTTTACCGACAATCAGTTGGCTTTGTTTTTCCAGTTCAGGCATCACTATATTATACATCGTGCCTGGGGCAAGGGTACTTTCGATGATAACCAAAGTCCCTGGTTGTATGGCATGGGCGATAGCTTCGAGCGCAGTTTGAAGATGTTTATAGCGCGGTTTATGGTCATGGTCTTCTATCGGCGTTTGTACAGAAACAAGCACGACATTCACGGAATTCAATACATCCGTAGATGTATATGCCTGTAAACGCCCTGATTCACTAACTTCTGCGACTAATTCACCTAAACCGGGCTCGATACCTTCGATTGGGCTGATGCCTTTATTGATCTTTTCTACGCGTGTCTGGTCAATATCAACACCTTTGACAGTGTATCCAGTTTGTGCAAGCATACATGCGACAGGTAAACCGACATAGCCCAAACCAACCACCGCTATTTGTGCGGTTTTATTTTCAATCTTTGTCTTTAGTGTATTTAGTATTATAGGCATGCTCACGATAAGTTATTTACCTTTTCAATGATATAGTCACGTTCATCCGAGGTCAAACTCGGGTGAACTGGTAGGCTAAACACACGCGAGGTTAATGCGACAGTTTGCGGTAAATCAGGACATGTTTTCATATGTCCATGCGCGCATGCAGTCTCACAATCCGCCTGTCGATCACGGAAAACTGGCTGACAATGAATAGGCAGAGGATAGTAAACTCTGGCACCAATACCCTGTGCATTAAGTTGTTTGACCATTGCATCACGGTCTGCACCTTCTGGCGCTAGAACAGTGTATTGATGATAAACATGCGTGTAGCCTTCACGCCTTTTTGGTACGCGCACTAGGGTAAGGTGTTCATTGAAATAATTGGCATTTTCGATCCGTTTCGCGTTCCATGCTTCTAATCTATCTACTTGAACTACGCCGATTGCCGCGAGAATATTGGTCATACGAAAGTTAAAACCAACAATTTCATGCTGATACTGTGCGCTCATGCCATGATTCCGCACCATACGTGCTATTCGTGCAAGTTCATCATCATTTGTTGTCACCATACCGCCTTCACCCGTCATCATGTTCTTACTTGGGTAAAAGCTAAAACCTGCCATACCCCAATTACCTACAGGTTGTCCATCAATTTTTGCATGATGTGCTTGTGCCGCATCTTCAACAATTTGCAGATTATGTTTATCCGCAATCGCCTTAATTGCTGGCATATTAGCAGGGTGTCCGTATAGATGCACAGGCATAATAGCCCGGGTACGGTCTGTAATTCCGCTTTCGATCTGTTCAGGATTAATGCAGAAGGTATCTGGCTCAATATCTACGAAAATCGGTACTGCATTCGCAGAGAGCACACTTGTTGCAGTTGCTACAAAGCTAAACGATGGGATGATGACTTCATCACCGGGTTGTATACCACTAGCAAGTAGGGCTGTTGTTAAAGCTGTGGTGCCGTTTGTCGTGGCAATCGCATGTTTTACCTGACACAAATCAGCAAATTTGCGCTCAAATTCAGCAACGTTTTCTCCCTGTACCAGGGCACCACTATTGAGAACAGCCATTACAGATTGTTTTTCTTCATCACCTATCTGTGGAGCGGCAATCGATATTTGATGCCGAAGTTTTTCGCTTGTCATAAATTATTTCCCTGTATATCAACTTAGCCTTATTATAAAGCCTAATGTAATTATACAATATTGAGGTACGATCAGAGATAACAATCAATAAAAACGTTACATTATTTGCTTTGACCCACTTACTTTAAATTTCGGTAAGTTCCAAATAACATATAGTTAAACTGACCTATGGAGATTCTGCACGGAAGAAAGAATCAACACGTAACGCAATACAGAATAATGCAATCGGGAGAATATGAGTAAACATTCGATTTGCTGAATCACCCCACCCAAGACGATAGGGAACACGTTCAATAACAATAACCATAGTTAGCATAACGAAGCCAATTATGCTTAAGAATAAGAACTGTCCATAACTAACTTGTTGTGACTTTCTCATTAAAAGTGATGCTATCACAACAAAATACCATATGATTTTTCACCACAAAACACACCTTCAATATTGAAGGGTATCCATATTTTGTAAAATTGGCTTTCAATTCAGATATTTACGACTATCAATGACACACATACAGAAGTGGCGGAACAATATACGTGATAGATTCCTGTATTATGCGGTAAGTGGATCAAATCGCTCTCACCACTTACCTTAAACGTATTGTCCGAAGGTTATCTGATATTTACTGTTCTTAATAATCTCGCCCGTCGCAGTTACATATTCTTGTACATTCCCATTGATAAATCCGGTGGTTAATCACCATCAAAATCGGGGACACCATATTCACTGCCAACGTAATCAGGGCGCAAGAAATAGTTCGGGTCAGGACCCTGCGCGACCCAGCCCGCAGCTGGGAGATTTGAGCGTATGCGTACTTGCCACCAGATTTGATCGTCCACGCAGACGGGACCGCCGATAACCTCAAATGGTACACCGTCCACTAATGTGAAAAGGATGTCGCCACCTAAGCCCGGCGCAGTCCGCAGATTTTTGAGTGTGCCGTCAACGGAGCGAATCCGTCCGGTTTGCCCGATGCTGAATGCCATCGGTGGATTACAAATGGAATCAGGTTGCTCTTGCGCGATATAGTATTGACCCACGACAGAACTACTGCCTTCTGCCATGTAGCCCTCGTAAATCACGTTGACAACTTCCACCTGTACCAGTCGCCAATTGAAGCCATCAACACATTCTGCGTTATCACTCAGAACAATTGCCCTTGCGCCAAATGGTGCGACAGTGAGTGTTAACCCCTGTAAACCTGCATCTTGTCGGATGCGAACGCCGGTCACGAGTTCAATTTCCTCACCAGCGCTTAGGCTGAGCTCAGCAGTGCATCCACCATTGGGAATCGTACTACCATCAATAAAACTGATGAAATTGAGCGTGTTGGAGCGTTCCGCCACCCAACCGACGATGCCGTGTCCACGAATTCCCCACCAGATAAAGTCTGAATCACAGACGGGGCCATCAACGACAAGAAAGTTTCGTGGTTCGGGGTAATTTGCCAACCATGGAGATGAGGGTGACGGTCCATAGCGGATATTGACACCGGGGCGAATGGTCACCGTGGCACCGACCTGTACTGGTAAGGTGGTATTACACCCCGGAGCGATTGATGTTGGTAAGGGGGTAAGCGGAATCGGTGTTGGCGATGGGGTCACTTCCACAAATCCAAGCGGTGTTGGTGTGGGTGTAGCCCCAGGCGGAAACTGTGCCCGTGCTACAGACGGTGTATTTTCATTTAGGCTGACAATCATACCGACAGCGATTATCAGCAAGAGACTGGCTAGTATTCGTTTTAACATCGGCACACAAATCCTTTAGCGCGTGTGGATGATTATTTATTGTCTATAAGCATAACACAGGCAGGAGAAGTCGGCATTGACTCCCTATAGGGAGAACTATACAATTTGTATTGATGAAAGGGGCCTGTAGCTCAGTTGGGAGAGCGCTACAATCGCACTGTAGAGGTCAGGAGTTCGAGTCTCCTCAGGTCCACTTCGCTATCCTCATCATTCAGCACATTTTCACCCAGTTCATCAACAATCATTTCAGCCCGAACAATGAGATATTGATCTGCCCACGGTTTTAAGCGGAAGTCTGTGATTTTTTCGTTGTCCAGATCAAACAAAATGTACTCAAAAATCGAGTTGACCAATCCCTTTTTGTCGGTTTCAGTGCCCTCGTACCACACGCGTTTTAAGTTCGTCAGTGTGCCGAGTACGGTCATTAACTCAATCATCACTTCCTGTTGTTGTACCGTTCGTGCTTCCCAATGCGCGATTTCTTGCTCATTCACCTCACGGATACGCCTGTATTCTTCTTCTGGAATATCGCCTTCGAGCAACAGAAACCGTGCACGTTCCAGCCGATGACGACATTTCGCAATCGCTTCTGCTTTCTGACGTTCTAGATCGTCGGCTTCTGGTTGTTGGTTGAATGATTGCAAATCTTG
>DAOTXB010000178.1:0-6088 GCA_034435575.1 Anaerolineae bacterium | reverse complement strand
GTAGTATCCGCCTTTGCGCTTTCAGTAGAGGCTTCCGGTTCAGCCTTCACGAGCACGAATTTTTCGATTGCATCAGCGACACCATCTTCATCGTTGGTACTCACTACATGATCAGCAACTGCTTTGAGTTTTTCATCAGCATTACCAATCGCCACGCCAATACCAGCCAGTTGAATCATCTCAATGTCATTTTCACCATCGCCAATGGCAAGCGTTTCCTCTGCTGGCACACCTAATTGTTTGAGTAATACTTGAAGCGCAACGCCCTTTGAGGCTTTTGGTGGCAAAATTTCGACCATGTCATCAATCATCGCTTGCATTAAACGGGCACTCCCGCCCAGTTGCATCTCTAGTTGCCAGCGTAACGCCTTAATACGGCGCGGTTCGCCCTGCTTAACGGCGATGAGCTTATTCACAGGCATCTCATCGACAATATTCTGCAACGGACCAATGCCTTCAGGTTCCGGTTCGTGATACTTATCTGACAATTCCTTTAATTTCGGGAATACACTACGTGCCAGTAGACGTGCGCCACTGTAAGCAACCACATCAAAACCACGATCTTCAGCAAATGTAATTACCTGACGCGCAATTGTAGGGTCAAGTGTCTTTTGATACGAAATCGTGCCATCAGCCTGATAGATGGTCAGCCCTTGCAAGTAAATACCCGGAGTTTTTAACCCGAGGCGTTCCACAATCTCATTCGCGCTAAAACGGGTTTTTCCGGTTGCAATGACAACCTGTACACCCTGTTCTATCACTTTTTTCAAAGTCGTTTCTACGCGGGTGGTCATCTCGTTCTTACTATTTAATAGCGTTCCATCGAGATCAACTACGATCAGCTTTATCGTTTTCGTCATAAGAGTCCTTTTCGCGTGTGGCTTTATTAGATATACCAGATTGTGCTGTGATCACCGAGGTTCATTTTGAGAGCGCTCGGTTTCTTATCATTACGAACGAGTTTTGCATCCCGCCCGATCAAACTATCTTGTATGCGTACATTAATATCCGAGATAATGCTGTTTTCCAGCACAATACTACGTTCAATTTCACAATTTTTAACGGTTACATGGTGATAAATACTGGTAAATGGTCCGATATAACTATTCTCAATCACTGTATCCTCGCCGATGATCGCAGGACCGCGAATCACACTGTTGATAATTTTCGCGCCACGTTCTACGGTCACACGGGCATCAATCTGTGAATCATTGTCTATTTTACAGTCAGATGAAATTTGCGGTGCAAGCTCTGAAAGCACATAACTATTTGCTTCCAGCATTTCCGTTGCTTTACCGGTATCAATCCACCATCCCTTATGCACATGCGGAAACACACGATAATCGTTATCAATTAACCACTGAATGGCATGTGTGATCTCAAGTTCGCCCCGTGCAGAAGGTGTAATATCGTTCACAGCGTCAAAAATGTGCTTGTCGAACATATAGATACCGACCAGCGCCAGATTACTCGGTGGTTCCGGCGGTTTTTCGATCAAGTTATTTATTTGTCCATCGTCATTGAGCACCGCAACCCCATAAGATGATGCTTTTTCGATGGGTACTTGTTTGAGGACAATCTGACTGTTCCAATCATTATTGGCAAAATCACGAATCAGGTCAGAAATTCCGCCCTCAATGACATTATCGCCGAGGAACATCACAAAGGAGTCATCGCCAAGAAACTCACGCGAAATTTTGACCGCATGTGCCAAACCACCGGGAAAATCCTGATGGATATATGTCAAGTTTACACCGAGATCATCACGTTTATTGAGTGATTCTTTGATCTCATCAGCCGTATCGCCAACCACAACACCAATTTCAGTGACACCTGCTTCACGAATCGCTTCAATCACGCGCACAAGTACCGGTTTATTGGCAACCGGAATCAACTGTTTAGCACGCGTATACGTAATGGGGTAAAGACGTGTCCCCTTACCACCGCTCAAGATTAATGCTTTCATCGTTGCCCTTCCATCATGTTTATGAAACAGCTTGGCGCTTAACCAATAACATTCAGCAATGTCACCAGTAAAACGATCACCACACCAAAACCAATCAACCACCAGATAAACTGCACCCCACCTGTCGCCGGTGAAAATGCCTGTGGGGATGGCTTATTTTTCGGTAGCGCTTGCCATTTTGCTAAAGCGTCTTCATCCGGTGTTAATGGTTCATGACGATTATCGCGATCAGACAAAGGTGTTCCTCACAAATTTTATTTGATCTTACGTGTGTGGTTCAAGAACCAGCGATATAATTCAGGATTCGCGTAGGTTGCCGTCCATGAATCATGATCTACGCCGGGATACATCGTAAAGTTAACGTCAGACCCCAGCGCCTTCAAAACGTCGACGATTTGCTGTGTAGCCGCAACCGGCACCACGCTATCTGCCTCGCCATGAAAAGTCCAGATTGGCATAGCTTTAAGCGCTTTAATCCGCATTTCCGCCTCTAGCCAGTGCATCATGCCCCCACAAATGGGCGCAATAGCGGCAAAACGGTCAGGATGCTGTGAGGCTAAACTCCATGTGCCGAAACCGCCCATACTCAAACCCGTCAAATACACGCGTGCTTGGTCTACACGATAATTTGCAATAATATGATCGAGTAGATGTAACAATGCATCCAGATGAAAATCCCACCAAGAATCTAATGGGCATTGTGGCGAGATAACGATGAATGGTAGGCTTTCCCCGGCATCAATGTGTTTTGGCGGACCATGCGTACGGACAGCAACAAGATCGTTACCGCGCTCACCCATACCGTGCAGAAATAACATCACCGGGTAGGTTTTTTCACTGTCATTATAATCATCCGGCAATGCCAGCAAATATGGTAATTGTGCAGATGCCTTAAGCTCGACATTGAATGTATGTGGATTGTTTTCCATCATATCTCCCTGTTATTTACCCTAATTTGCTCACGGTCGCAGGCTAGTTCCCCCGTCAATCTGAAACTGCCATCTCCCCTGCACTCATGAAAGATTTTGTCTGTGCAAACCGTAGTTGAGTGCTAATAATTGCTGGTTTCACGAAACGCGTGCGTCAATACCGCACCTAACAGATTAATATTGACACGTTCCAGTGTTTGGCGGGCACGGGACGCATGTTCACGACGGGTATGCCCTGCACGGACAACCAACAATACACCATCTACGCGTGAGCCAAGTAAGGTTGCGTCTGTGGCGGCGAGCACCGGCGGGCTATCGAAAAGAATATAGTTTGCGCGAGCTTTGAGTACACCAATCACTTCTTCAAGTCGGCGATTACTTAACATATCCGCAGGCACATCTGGTAGAGGACCGGATGGCAAAATACTCAAGTTTTCGATACCAGAATCCACAAGAGGTGGGTTGGACATGGCGGTGTCTTCACTCATCATAGTGGTGAACCCGCGTGTATTATCCACCGCAAAAATTTCGTGGATGACAGGTTTACGCAGATCCGTATCAACCAGAATAGTACGATTGCCGGACTTCGCAAACGCGACAGCCAAATTCGCCAAGGTATTGCTCTTGTCATCACCGTCACCGGCTGATGTAACTTGGATCGTCGTCAGGGGTTTTTCTGCATTCTGAAACATTAAATTTGTTCGTAGAGTACGGAAGGCTTCTGCCGCATCTGAACGCGGTTCAGTCAGCGTTATGAGGTTCACTGTTGCCATGTGATCTCCTGAAATTAATCATCAAAATGAGGTATTGTGACCAGAACAGGCATTTCTAAAGTGCGTTCGAGGTCTTCACGACGGCGGATAATACTACTTTCGACAAATTCAAGCACAAATACAAAGATACCCCCTATGAGAATGCCAAGTACAGCGCCCGCAATGGCATTAATGGTGGGGCGTGGTGCAATTTGACTCACGGCGGGGAAATCTGGCATAAATGCCTCAACACGATCTTCGCGCCCGACAGTTGCATTACGTTCTTCACGATATTCTCGCAATTCCTGCCCCCATGCACGGGCGACATCGCTTGCAAGGCTGATCTCTGTACTATCCACATCAATCTGAATTGTCATCCGTAATTGATCGGCGGCGATGGTCACATCACCTTTGAGCGCAGGCGCGGTCATATCTAATTGCAGATCATTGATGATTTCCTGTGCAATCTGTTCGCTGTCAATCGCCACAACCAACGGATTCAACAGCAGACGACTGGCTTCGGTTAAACCAAAGTCACTTCGGGAGGGTTGTATCAACACAACCTGAGATGCACGATACATTGGTGTTTGGTCACGCGTCAATAAAAATGCGCCACTACCCGCTATGAGCGCTAATACGACGATGATCCATCCCCGACGCACGAGAATGCGTACATATTCGCTTAAGTTCATGAACCTTCTCCATGATCGGAATGCATAAACTAACGTTTTTGTTCCGAAAAACGGCGTTATTGTACCGCATACCTTCGTTTCTTGTAGGGCAAACGTGGTGGAGTCGGCAAGTCACAGGGAAAGCACTACTGAATCACAATGTCGGTTTTGACAATCCCTGTTGTATCTAAGCGCTTTACAAGATCACGCATTGTTTCGCCCGTCTCTGGATGTTTTATGTTTGGGGCAAGTTCCACAAGGGGGAGTGTATCCGCCGCAAACTCGGTCAATCCTTTATTGGGCACATGCCATGGTTTTTCGCCATAATCAAAGATCTGGTCGCCCCATAACAATATGTCCATGTCTAACGTCAACGGTCCATATTTATTCTGTGGAGAGCGTACCCGCCCTAAGTTCTTTTCGATCTTGCGGAGCACATTTACTTTGAAATCTGCCGGGTCACGCTCAACCTGTACTTTTACCACCACATCCAAGAAATCTGGCTGATTAGTATCGCCATAAGGTGGAGATTGATAGACATTAGAAATAGCGATTACTTCGCAATAGTTGCGTAGCGCATCAACCGCTTTTTGCAGATTCTTGGCGGGTTCAATATTTGATCCGAGTGATAGGTAAATATCAGGCGAAGTCATCAGCCATTCTTTCGATCACCACACCAACAGTATCAGAAAAGCGCAATGCACCTGGCTTGTGTACGCGTACCTGTACCCATTCAGCATCATAGTCAACTACACAGATGCGGGCGATAGCGGTTGCTAGGGCTTCTACGAGCCTATAGTTCGTTTGCTCGACGTGCTTGATGATGGCTTTCGTCACTGTGCGATAGTTATAGGCATCGTTCGGGTTATCTGTCTTTCCACATTTTCGCATATCGGCGCGAATCCGCAGAGAGATTACCACATCTTGTCGATCTTTTAGCTCATGTGGGCTAAAGCCAATCACCGTTCGTAGGCGTAAATTATCAATTTCAATCGTATCCATCACTGTTACTCCGTTGTTTTTATCAAAACTATACCCAGTATATCGGTCAAATGGCTCCGGTTTTTAAGCCGCATTAAGTATTCAATGAGCAATCAGTTAAATACTTGATGTTTTTATCAATAAGCCTCATATAATCAAAATATTGTAAACGTAATGTAATAAAGCTTAAAACACTGTATGTAAGAAAGAAGTGATGACTTTCGTCTAATATAGTGACGAGAGATTCCCTTCCAAGAAATGTTTTCCATTTACTAACTTAGGGATAAGTAAGGAGGATACGTACATTGCGCCGTTTTGGCGACAGTACGTAAAAATTGTGCAAGACAACAAAGCCTATGCAGGAAACGGACGTAACGGAAATACTCGAAACGGTCAAACGAATGGCAACAGTAAGACCGTTCGCCTGCCACAGATTGACACCTTAGAACGCGACGATTATGGTCATATCGACTATACCATCGTCTCCAATGGTCATGGTAATCATGCCGTTGAAGATTACGAACAAACCGAAGAATTAACGAATGAACCTGCCCAAATGCAAGCGGTTGAAGGGGCAATTCGCGATCTTTTGAATGCTTTTAACGTTAACTGGGATGACCCCAACTATACAGACACCCCCGAACGCGTGGCTAAAGCCTACATTGAATATTGGGCAAGTGGATATGGGCGCGACCCGCAGGATGAGATTACCGTCTTCCCTAATAGCGCGCAAAGCGAAGATATGGTGATCGTGAAAGATATGCGATTTCATAGCTTATGTAGCCATCA
>DAOTXB010000177.1:0-2008 GCA_034435575.1 Anaerolineae bacterium | reverse complement strand
TGTAATCATTATCTCGATCTATTGCATCAACGTGATCCTGAGTATTTTGCAGAGGCAATAATTGGGTTAACAAAACTGGATATGCGCTGGTTGAGTGCCAAACAATGGGGTGACAAAACGACCTTTGAAGTAGCGAAATCCAGCATCAAATCAATTCGCGAATTAGCGACAGCGCTATTATCTATTGTTGGAAATCCACCCGATACTTTTGATGAACGCGCCGTGCCACTAATTCATGCGTGGTTGGAATCAATTCGGCGTGTAGCTACAGCGTATCAGGAGACAAAAGCACAAAACAGTGTGCTCGATTTTGATGATCTGGAACGCTTGACGGCTTATTTATTGAAAGACTATCCTGAAGTTACACAGCGGTATCAGGGTAGGGCGATCAAGCATTTGCTCGTTGATGAATTTCAGGACACGAACCAACAGCAATGGGACATCATCAAGGGTTTGACCGATCTCGATAACCCCGGTAGTTTATTCGTGGTCGGCGATGAAAAACAGAGTATTTATGGTTTTCGTGGTGCAGACGTGAGTGTTTTTGGGGATGTGCAAGATGAGATTGTGACCCACGACGGCGTGTTATTGGCACTTTCTAAATCCTTCCGTACACATCAACCATTGATTGACCTGTTTAATCATCTGTTTTCGCGACTATTGGTCAAGGAAAAAACCAATATTGCACACGATTATCAGGTGACATTAGGGAAGCCGATGACCTCTTCTCGTGTAGATGCTCCTGAAGCAGACACCCCGCTTCTCGATTTTTTGATTATCAATAGTGGCACCCCTGACCCGCTATCCGGTAAACCGATCAATACGGCGAAAGCCCGCCGATGGGAAGCCTACGAGATTGCACAGGTCATCAAATCGCACATCGGTAAGACTGTAATTTATGATAAGGGCGAGAAGACTAATCGCCCTATGCAGTATGACGATATTGCAATCCTATTCCGCGCCTTGACCGATGTAAATCTCTACGAAGAGGTTTTCAAGTCACAGGGCATCCCATTTGTGACGATTGCCGGACGTGGTTACTATAATCGTCAGGAAGTTTGGGATTTGCTCAATCTGTTACAGGCGTTAGTCAATCCTGCGGATAATTTATCGCTGGCGACGGCATTACGCTCTCCTTTGTTCGGGTTGAGTGACGATGCGCTCTATGCTCTGCGTTTAGTTGTCGCAGAAGCAGAAGACGAAGTCAGTGAATCAGCCTCGAATGCCGAACCCATGCCATTATGGGACGCATTGGCGCAACCACCTGAGATTTTGCCCGAAGATGAGCGTGAACGGGTTGAATTTGCACGGGAAACTCTGTATGCATTGCACAAAAATGCGGGACGCGTGACGATCTCTGAATTATTGCGCAATGCATTGGCAAAAACCGGTTATTTAGCCACATTGAGCGGTTTGCCGGACGGTGCGCGCCTGCGCGGTAATGTTGAAAAATTAGTGCAAAAAGCCCAATCAAGCGGAAAAATATCACTTAATGAATTCTCGCTTTATTTGCGTGATATGTCCGAACGTGAGGTTAAAGAGGGCGAGGCTGTGGTTGATGTAAGTGGTGCGATCACGATTATGTCGATCCATGCCAGTAAGGGCTTAGAGTTTCCCTTAGTTATTCTGGCAGATGCGTCTCGTTCACTTGATCGGCGCGGCGGTAAAAATCTGATCGCTTATGATCCCTTGTTTGGCATAGGTTGTAAAGTTTATGATGTGGCGACTGATGGCTGGGAGCAATCATTCTCGTATCAGCGCGTACAACATCTGGAAAAAGCGCGTGATTCAGCGGAAAGTTTACGCTTGCTCTATGTGGCGCTCACTCGCGCACAAGATCGGGTGTTGATCTCCGGTAATGCCCGTCAAAATAAAGATGGGACGTGGAAGCCGAAGGGCTACCTGGGGCTGATTCTGGATACGCTCGATTTAAATAATTTAGATGAGGTGATTAATGTCCCTGTAAGCCTTATGCTAGATAGTGGTGAACATGCGGGGATCAATATTG
>DAOTXB010000176.1:0-16030 GCA_034435575.1 Anaerolineae bacterium | reverse complement strand
CATTTTTATAAAGCTTTTGTAGGGCGGTTTCCAATTGCTGTCGGTTGAGTGCCCCGGTTTTGCCTGCACGTTGTCTCGGTGGACGTTCTGTCATGTTTTGATTTTCGCGATACACAGTGATTATCTCTAATTGTATTGCCGAACTGTTGCCACGCGCAAGCGCAATCCTTAAGAATTGGCATGATGGTCACCAGTTCAGTCATTTCATGGTGTGCATTTTTCAGTTACAATCGGCATCATACTGGCATAAATACATCAATCAGGAGGGTTTGTATGGCATCATTGCCAACACTGGTCATCCTCGCTGGGGGCGCGTCTTCCCGCATGTGGCCCCTACGTGAAAAATCACTATTACGCTTTGGCGCGGAACCACTTTTGCTCGATCAATTGTATAAATACCGCACACTTGGTTTTCAATCAATTGTGATTGTGGGTAATCCTACGAATAAAGCAGATATTGACTCAATTATTGCTATGTTAGAGGGTGATATGTCCGTTTCTGTGGTTGTGCAGGATGAACCCATCGGCATGGGGAATGCGCTTTTGCAAACCGAGGCGGTTGTCTCTACACAGAAAAACAAAGCGATTTATGTCACACAAGTGCATGATGTGGTGGATTATGAACTCCATCAGCGTATTTTGGCGGCACATAAGAAACTGCCCGATACAACCCACATCGCAGGGTACGAGATGGATGATTACTTCCCCGGTGGCTATCTACGTGTTGATGCAGATGGGCGGCTGGTAGGTATTGTAGAAAAGCCCGGTGCGGAAAATCGTCCGAGTAATCTGGTAAATATTGTCGCACATCTGCATGCGGATGCGACTGTGCTCTATGATGCAATCAAAGCGGAATACGCCAGCGATGCGCCCGGGGATGACCATTACGAACGGGCAATGGATGTGCTCATGAAATCTCATGAATATCGTGTGGTTACCTATAATGGTGAATGGAACGCCCTCAAATATCCTTGGCATGTGTTGGATATTATGAATTACTATCTGAGCCAGATTGATGGGCAGGATATTGCAGATGACGCCTTTATCGCTGAAGGGGCATCCGTCGTGGGTAATGTCTATATCGGTTCCGGTGCACGGGTATATCCGGGCGCGGCGGTGGTTGGTCCAGCTTATATTGGTGCCGGGACGATTGTGGGTAATAACGCATTGGTGCGTAATTCAATGGTACTTGATAACTGTGAGGTCGGTTTTACCACGGAAATCGCCCGCAGTTATGTGGCGGACGGATGCGCGATGCACGCTTGCCGTGTGCTGGATACTGTATTCGCAGAAAATGTCAATTTCTCCGCAGGTTGCACAACGGCTAATTTACGGATTGACCGTGACAATGTCCCAACGACGGTTAAGGGACAAAGAATGAGCAGTGGGCGCGATAAATTCGGAGCTGTGATCGGAGAAGGCGCATTCCTCGGCGTGGATGTCATGACAATGCCCGGCGTCAAGATCGGTCAAAATGTGCGTATCGGTCCGGGGACGCATGTGCTTAAAGATGTTGATGATAATCATCGTGTTTATGTCAAGCAAGAATTAGTGATTGAAGACGATGGACGTTAATCCAAAGCTCTTCAAGAAGTATGATATTCGAGGAAAAACAACGGGAGAGGATGCAGTCCTAACTGTTGATGTCGCCTTAGCAATAGGGCGGGCTTTTGGCACATATTTACAACCGATAGCGCATGTCAGTACCGTTGTTGTTGGGCGGGATAATCGCGCTTCGTCTGTTGACTTGCAACGTGCATTTATGGACGGGTTAGCACAATCCGGCATTAAGGTGATTGATCTCGGTTTAGTCGCCACTCCTGTCGTCTACTGGCATGCTGTCAACAAGGGTAATCTGGGTGGTGTGATGGTCACAGGTAGTCACCTTCCTGCGGATCAGAATGGATTTAAGCTATGTATTGGCAGTCAACCAATTTTTGATATGCAAATACAGGCATTACGTAAGATCGTCAGCACGGGAGAATTTTTGCATGGGTCAGGGCAAATCATCACAGAAAACGATATCTATGGTCTATATCTAGCTGACTTAGAAGCGAAAATCCCTATGCCGACACAAGCCCTTAAAGTTATCATTGATGCCGGCAATGGAACAGGTGGCTTGTTTGCTCCACGTTTGATTGAAATGTGGGGACATGATCTATTGGAGTGCCTGTACTGCACACCAGATGCCACTTATCCCAATCATCATCCTAACCCGCAAGAACCCGAAAATATGCGCGATCTGGGCGAAAAAGTGCGCGATCTGGGCGCAGATGTAGGCATTGCATTTGATGGCGATTCTGATCGTATGGGTGCAGTGGATGAAAATGGTGAGATGATCGCCGCAGATCGTATTCTGGCGTTGTTGGCGCGGGATATGCTCCAACGACATCCAGAGGCGATGGTTGTGGCGGATGTGTTGAGCAGTCAGGTGTTGTTCGATGCAGTTCAAGATGCGGGTGGTACACCGATAATGGCGGCGAGTGGGCACGCGATTGTCAAGGAAACCATGCGTGAATCTGGTGCATTGCTCGGCGGCGAGATGAGCGGGCATATTTTCCTCGGAGAAGACTATTATGGTTTTGATGACGGCTTTATGGCGGCGGGGCGCTTATTACAATTATTGTCAGCCAGTGATCAATCACTGTCTGCGCTCAATGCAACATTGCCAACATTGTATAGCACACCAGAATATCGCCCCCATTGCCCGGATGAGGACAAAGAGGCTGTGATTGAAGGTGTCGCATCTGTGCTGGAAGACCAGGGTGATGTTGATACGATTGACGGCTTTCGCATTAAATTTGATAAGGGCTGGGGGTTGCTCCGTGCAAGCAATACCGAGCCGGTGTTGAGCTTGCGTTTTGAAGGCGAAACCGAAGCGAATGCTCTACAATACCGTGATCTGTTTGTGGAGGCGCTTCAGGCGTATCCACAGGTCGAAAAATTCACTGATTGATTGTAACGCTATGACGCGCACTCATCTGATTTTATTAGGAACAGGATCACCAAATATCTTGCCACAACGGTCACAATCTGCGCTGGTGATCGTTGTGGATGAATCTGCTTATATGATTGACTGTGGCGGTGGTGCTGTACAACGATTATCACAAGCGGCAGAGCGCTATAGATTACCTGCCCTGCAAGTCAATCATTTAGAGCGCTTATTTTTGACGCATCTTCATCCTGACCATACAACCGGTATTGCAGATGCAATTATCGCGCCGTGGGTGTTGGAACGGAAAGCGCCCTTACAGGTCTATGGACCACGTGGGACGGCATCATTGTGCGAAAGGTTATTAGAGGCGTATACGGTTGGCATTGGTGAACATCGTGATGGTTTAGCGCCGATTGATAACCCGCTTGAAGTTGTGGTTCAAGAAATTGATTCGCCCATGATTTATGCCGACGATAAAGTGATTTTCGAGGCATTTCCGGTTCAACATGGCGCGCTTGAAGCCTATGGCTATAAAGTGACCACGCCTGACCGCACGATTGTGATTTCCGGGGACACTGCACCAACCGAAACACTTATCGAAAAGGCGACAGGTTGCGATGTGCTGGTACACGAGGTGTATTCAGCGAAGCAACTTGCTTCCCGTCCTGAAGAATGGCAGAAGTATCATACGACTATGCACACCTCGACCATTGAACTTGCCAAACTTGCCAATGTAGTGCGTCCACAGTTACTTGTGTTGACACATCAATTGCTATGGGGCACAACAGAAACAGCATTCATCGCAGAGGTTACCACGCATTACGATGGTGCTGTTGTCAGTGGTCATGATCTTGACCTATTTTGATGCGTTCATGCCATTAATTTGTCAATCGCTTCTTTCGCAGTTGTGCGAACGTTCATATCAGGATCGTTGAGTAAGGCTTTAAGTGGCGGGATAATGCTTTTATCTTGATGGATTACCCCTAAATCGCCAAGTGCGTATGCCGCGCTGAATCTCACCTTGGTTTCTTCGTCTTCCAGCAATTTTACAATAGGCGGTATAGCGCGTGAGTCGCCAATGCGTCCAAGAGCAACCGCGCTCCCATGACGCACATTAGGATCATCGCTATCGAGCACATCAAGTAATGCCTGAATGGTGGTTTCGTGCTTAATTTGCCCGAGTGCGTGGGTAGCATGGAAGTGCAGATAAATGTCATCATGGCTCAGGAAGCCGATAAGCGGTTGAACTGCTTGCGGGCTACTGATACGTCGTAGTGCAGTCATGGCGGCGAGAATTACCTGTGAGGATGAATCCTGTAACGCCACAACCAACGGACCTACCGCGCGAGTATCGTTGATTTGTCCGAGTGCGTCAATAGCATTGGCGCAAATTTGTGCGTCGCCATCATAAACTGCGTTAATCAGTTGTTCTACTGCCGGCTTACCAATCTTGACAAGGGCATCAACTGCCTTTTCCTGGTCGTCACTGTCTTCCGCACCAAGCTGAAGAATAAGCTGTTTTATGTCGTTGGGTGTTGTCACTAGCATTGCCTTTAATAATTGAGCTTCTTCAATGCAGTATCAATGGATGTGCGTACACTAAAATCGTCTTCGCTGGAGAGTTTGTCTTCCAACGGTTGAATGGCTCTTGGATCATTGAATTTGCCCAGAGCTTCTGCCGCGCCACGCCGTACATTCGCATTTTTGTCATTCAGTGAAGCGATTATATGGTCAAAGGCTGTGCCATCTTTTACCTGCCCGAGCGACCAGATTGCATTATATCGTACCCATTCACTGTCATCATTAACGGCGTTTAGGAGTGGTTGGGTTACGCGCTGATCGCGGAATTTTCCGAGTGCCTTGGCGGAGCGAATACGCACCCATTCATCGTCATCTTCTAGCATAGCGATAAGGGGCTGTATCGCACGTTGATCCGCGATAAATCCGAATGCCGCCGCCAGACAACTCCGCACGTTCACATCGTTATCATTAAGCATATTGATCAAATGGGGTATTGCACGTTCGTCCCCTAGCCAGCCTAACGCAGAGACAGCATTTCTTCGGGTTGCTGGTTGTGCATTATCTAGAATCTGGATTAATGGTTCAACCGCGCGTTCATCGCCGATTTCCCCCAATGCTTTCGCGACCCAGTCCTTAACATCAGTGTTATTATCCTGATTCAAAGCGTTTACGAGGGGTTCGACGGCGCGTGTATCGCCAATTTCGCCGAGCACCCACGCGGAAAGATAGCGTACACGCCAACTGTTATGATTGAGCGCTTCGATCATCGGTTCAACCACGCTATCGCTCATCTCAATCAGATGAATTGCCGCTGATTGTTGGATATCGGGGTCTTCACTATCAAGCTCAGAAATAAGTGGTGAGATTTTAGTGTTGTTGTTCATCGTAATTTTCACATTTCTGATTTTTTGCATTTGTTTTATCGTAACATCAAAAACGTGATTTGTGCGTTAATCGATGTCATCAAATGGCAAAATACCATCGTCGGCTGTGACATCAAGCGTTTGGTGTTCTAGGTCCCAGATATCACGCGATTCATAGACCTTAATCAGCTTATCCAAACGGGGATGCCCATCTGCATATTCTTTTGTCCATTCCTGTGCGAAGTTTCCGTTGCGGATTTCCTCAAGCACTTTTTCCATGATGCGTTCTAATTTCAGATCATTAAAGCGTTCCATCCGGCTGAATGTGCCATATTGATCGGTCATCGTGCTCGACTCTAGGGTGGTGAGCAGTCCCTTTTTTGACGCTGTGTCCATATATTCACTGAATTTGCCAGAGATATACAGGTCGATAAATGAGGCTTCTGGGGGGTAGCCATTCTGAAATAATAATTCTGCGGCAGTCATCATGATGTGATGCATTGCTGGCAACACAGCCTGTTGCACAAATTGGCTGAGTTCAGCTTCTTGCTCAAAGTTAATTTCCAGCGCACCACCCCGTAAAACGCCTAATGCCTCGCACAGTGCAAGCACAGTCGTCCATGCGTTGCCACTAGCGTCCGCGCCGACTGAGACAAAACTATAGAATGGCTGATTATCTGAATCAAAGCGAGAACGGACTTTACCGCCAACTGTGCGTGGTGCAATTAACCCGACATCTACAAATGGAGGCGGTTCGATATATCTTGAAGCAATGTTATAAGCACTGCTGAAAATCAAGGTATGCTGGCGGGTTAGGTAGGGTGAAATATGCGTGATATAAGTTTGTGGCATGACTTCATCTGGCAACATGACCATGACAATCTGCGATTTTTGAACCGCGCCTGCGATAGTGTCAGTTGGGAGACCATCATCGGTTGCCTGTGTTTGTATTGGTCGGTCTCCGCCGACAATGATCTGCACACCACTATCTCTTAAATTGTAGACTGCTGGTCGCCCAATGGCACCGTAGCCGATTATGCTGATGGTTTTTCCGGCGAGCGCTTGAATATTGCCATCGCCTTCGCGGTAGATAATGGTCATAGTCGTCTCGCTTTACTGAATTATTTAATCCTAGGTTGAAGCCATCCACACGGGTAAATCATAACCATTCCGGCGGAAACCGTAGCGTTCATACAGACGTTGTGAGCGCACATTGGTTGATTGTGTGTTTACGGTCACGGAATGCACCCGTCGATCTAAAAAGTAACGGATCATTTTATCTAACAAAATACTGCCGATGCCCTTGCCCTGTGTATCCGGTAAGACAGCGAGGCGTGCTAAATGCCCTGTTTGCCGATAGCGCGTACTCAGCTGATAGCCAATAATCTGTTGATCGTGGATCGCGACGGTACAAGTGGAGGCTATGCGTTGTGCTTGTCGGATGTCTTGCATAAGAAGTTGCCAGGGTGGTGTGAATGCTAATTGATCGACTTCTGTGATACGACGTAACTCGTGGCGTTCTGCATCCCGTATGATGATCGCATGTGGTGGTGGTTCTGGAATAATTTTCCCACTACGTTTAAGGGTTACAATATCTTCTTCATAGCTGAAGCGCAATTGTGGAATATAGTTATCCAGCCAATCATTGATGATTAAAATCGCAACAGTGTGGACGCCGATTCGTTTAAGGCTCTCTCGCATATTTTCCCATAGTGTATGCAATACAGGGTTTGCGGAAATGCCGTCTGCAATAGCGACGATCCTTAACCATACAGTGCCCCCCATTGGTACTGAGGATGCCATAACGCCAACGAGCTTATCTTGATGCCACGCTAACCGTATGGGTACATCGAAGGTGTCTAGCCACGTATTCGCGTCGTGCCAATCAAGATGGGTATGCACACGATTGTTGCGGAACAACAAGTCGTTAATTGCTTGCCGGTGCCGTCGTTGATATTCGGTGATTGTCAGATTATTGTGTATCACGGCAGTTTCATATCTTTATATGCAGATGACAGTTATTTGCGCCTACGGCGTACCGCATAACTCGGCGCGGTAATGGCGAAAATTCGGGAACGGCGATCATCAAGAATACGACTGCTGACCCGATCATTGAGATCATCAATTTGGCGCGCTGTCGTGATGATAGTTGGCAGGCGTGCAACATAGCGATAATCTAGTATCTGGAAAAGTTTTTCCTTTGCCCATGATGTTGCGTTTTCTGTCCCCAGATCATCCAGGACGAGTAATTCTGTTTGTCGGACAGCTTGAAAGCGTTGATCGAAGCTCGAACCAACATCGGGATCATAGGTGACACGTAAGTAATCCATCAAGTCCGGTACGGTGATAAACATGATCTTTGTGTTGTTATGTTGCAAATGATTGGCGATGGCGGCGGCGAGATGTGTTTTCCCCGCGCCATAATTGCCCATAAATACCAGCCATCCCTGCGGGTTTTCTGCAAAGTTGATGGCTGATTCCAGTGCCCGTTCCAAATTTTCACGTTCTTTGGGATAAAGCGTGTTTTCTAACACGAATGATTCAAATGTCATTTCACGATAGAGCGTCAGGTTTGACATCAATTGATCGTTTTCATTCCCAATCGCAGAACGATAATCCGGCGCGGTTATCTTCGCCCGATGTGTAAATTCGGTATGGAGTAAGCGACTACGGATGCGCGGATCAATACGGTCAATGTCCATATTGGTGGTAATTACAGTCGGTAGATTGTAACTATAGCGATGATTTAGCAGTTGGAATAATTTTTCTTTTGCCCATGCGCTCGGATTTTCTACACCGAGATCATCAAGGATCAGCAATTCTGCATTTCGCAGGCGGTCAAAAGTCTCATCATAGCCAGCGTCCGCCCCTGGCGAATAGGCGTTACGTAGATGATCGAGTAAATCCGGTGCAGTCACGAAGATCACGAAGTCGCCATGCTCAAGGCGTTCACTCCCGATAGCGGCGGCGAGGTGTGTCTTCCCACAGCCATAGGTGCCTTCAAGCAATAGCCAACCTTCCGGCTTTTCTGCGAAGCGAAGCGCGAGTTTATACGCCATCTCTAGCGATTCCCCTTCACGCGGTGTGAGTAAGGGCACTTGCAGATTAAAATTATCGAAGCGTTTGTCACCATAAGCGTCCAGATTACTCAGGACGCGTAGTTTGTTTTTGCGATTCTCGTCTAATGATTTGCTATTATGTGGACAGCGAAATAATTTGCCGAAGCGTGGGTCTTCAAGCGGAACTTCGTAGCGTATCATGCCGGTATTTTCACAATAGGAAGGTACGCGTCCACAAATCTGACATTCGTTGGATTCGCTCTCGTCAGTGGTCGATGAAGTCGGCATATTTTCCCTTGATATACCGTTCACCATCCTGTTCATGATGTCCTTTGGTGTTTTCGCCACTGTCTTTCCCTTCTGTCCGCCAACGTTCCAATATCGCACGGATATAGCGCAAGTTACGTTTATTTGCCTGTACCGAGATACTGAGGGCTTCTTCTAGCCACGATGGCGGAAATTCCTGTTCAATATCTTTAAGCTCATCCGCAATCATCGGGGTAATCATCCCGATGTTATCTTCATACAGTTTATATATTGTCGGGCGCGGTGGCAGAATTTCGATTGGATTAGCCTCGTTGCCTGTCACACTGTACCCGGCTTTAATTTGTGCGACTGCATCCCGCCCTAGTGGTGTATTGACAAAATATAGATCGGTGCTTTTGTCGCCAATCTGTACTTTAGCACAGAGTAACGCCTCTCGCATGACCGTTTTTTTCAACGCGTCATCAAGCAGTTCGTCATTCGGTGTTTGCGGATCAATGACTGCTAAACCGTTCATCAACGGGGCATGGTTCAAGAAATCTTCACGGCGAAGATAGCGATATTTGCCTTCTTTTTGTGGGAGTGCCCAGAAGCAAAATAACACGACTTTAAGTTCGGCGAGATCATCAATTAAGGGCACAAGTTCTGTAAAAACAGGTGAAGGAATCTGACTCATTTCCACACGCCCATCTTTAAAGCCTTTAAAGGTCGCCATTTTAGTATTCTCCTAAATCCACTTTGCGGACGACACCATCAAGGAATTTGGTAATGGATTTATCAAAGTATAGCGAAACCGTTCCTGTTGGTCCGTTACGGTGTTTCGCTACGATAATATCTGCCTGATTAGGGAACTCTGTCGCTTCGTTGTAGACCGCATCCCGATAGAGGAACATCACAATATCGGCGTCCTGCTCTATTGAACCTGATTCTCTGAGATCAGATAAGACCGGACGCTTGTCCTGTCGTTGCTCGACTGCACGAGAAAGCTGTGCGGCGGAGATTACCGGTACGTTGAGTTCACGCGCTAATTCTTTAATATTCCGGCTGATATAGCTGATTTCCTGTACACGATTATTCTGATACATCCCGCCACTGTTCATCAATTGCATATAATCGACAATAATCAGATCAATGCCGTGTTCATGTTGTAAACGTCTGCACTTGGTACGCATTTGTACCGGTGATAAGGCAGGGGTGTCGTCGATGAAAATCGGGAAATTGCTTACCCGCCCGGCGGCTTCGACAAAGCGTGAGTATTCCTGAGGGGAAATTTTCCCCAAGCGTAGACTCTGTGTGCTGATACCTGTTTCCATAGAAATCATACGTTGAACGAGTTGTTCTACACCCATTTCCATCGTAAAGATTGCCACGCGCCCACCGATTCGGGCGACATTAACGGCTGTGGTCAAAAGCCAACTGGTTTTACCCATCCCCGGTCTTCCAGCGAAGATCAATAAATCTGAGCGTTGGAAACCACCGAGAAGTTCGTCCATATCCCGATACCCACTGGGCACTCCGAGCGAGGCATCCGGGTTCATCATTAAACGTTCGACGCTTTCAAAGTATTCGCTGACCGCTTCGTTCATCGCCACAAATTCACGTTTGATCTGTTGATCGGTGACGTTGAATAGGCGCGACTCGGCTTCTGCGGTCACATTCTCAATTGGCATTTCTTCATTGTTGGCGATAGATTTGATCTCGTCCGCCGCCATGATGAGCTTTCGTCGAATTGATGAGCGCTCTACCAAGCGCCCATAGACCTCCGCATGGGTAGAGGTCGGCGCAGACGTAATTAGTTGCGTCAAATAGGCGGGACCACCGATGAGTTCTAGCCAGCCTAAATCCTTCAATTCCTGAGACATCGTCAGGTAATCGATAGGATCACGGCGTTCATTTAAGCGTTGCATCGCCTGCCAGATATAACTATGGCGCATGAAGAAAAAATCATCCGGTTTTAGAAATGATGCAATTGTCATAAAAGCATTAGGATTAGCAATCACCGCTCCGATGACCGCTTCCTCCGCTTCTTGACTATAGGGCGCAGGTTGTTCTGTCACAGCTTTTTCCAGATTTTATTTGAATGGTGTGTCTGTCGCAGTGGAAATAAAACAGTGCGCCACCCGTGACACACTGTTTATAACGCATGGTTCCATGGCTTTATTGGCAAAAGCCGAATACTAATTGTTACTTTCGTCGTCATCATCCAGATCAAGATCGAGCGAATTTACGAAATCTGCGAAGGCGCTGAGTTTCTTTTCATCCACTGCTTCGTCTTTTCCTGCTTCGGCACTCATAGGTTCATCAGAGCCGGAGATGATCTCATTCTCGATATCTTCATCCGGTTCAAACCCGGCACGACGCATGACGGTTTCTGCGACGAATATGGGCGTTTTGACCCGAACCGCAAGCGCAATTGCATCGCTAGAGCGTGAGTCAATTTCGATCTGTTTGCCATCGATCTCAATCACGATTCGTGCATAATACACATCATCGCGCAGATCATTGATGATAACATGAACAACGCGCCCGCCAAGTTCTTGGATGACGGATTTTAACAAATCGTGTGTCAGGGGACGCTTTGGTGGCATCTCCTGAAGTTCAATGGTAATGGCATCAGCTTCAGATGGACCAATCCAGATCGTAATATACCGATCACTGTTTATGTCCTTCAACACCACAACACGATGTTGAGACATCAAACTGACACGAATACTATCAATATTTACCTCAATCATATGGCGATTCTCTAACTCTTTAGTAATTGTTTTATGAGACTGCCCGCATGTGCGTGTGCATTTGATTGTACAGTTTATCCACAGTTTTGACTACAATCATTCAAATTGATTATACACCCTAGAGCTTTTCCAGCAACAATTCTTTCTTGATGATTATCGAAGGTTAATTATGTCTAAATTGATAAAACAAATGGGCAATCGTCTATATAAAACTCATCGGCTCGCATTTATCGTGTTTATGTCCTCTATCTTAGTGTTGATAGGATGTCGGGCAGAGCAGGTGTTCACAACGCAGGACGAGTCCGTACAGCGGGATATTCTGTTATATGAGGATGACTTTACGAATAGCTTTGATTGGGATACTCAGGCTCAGGGTACTGTGCGGATTGGTGTAGAAGATGGCGCGTACCGGATGCGATCAGATTCGACTGCCTATGTGCGTGGCTTTAACACGCGTTCCTATGACAATATCATTATTCAAGTTGATGTATTGCAAGTTACCGACCATGAAAACAATGCTTATGGTGTGATGTGCCGTGCAAGCCCCGGTGACACAAGCTCTGCTGGGTACTATTTCTTGATCGGCGCAGACGGGAGTTATTCAATCCGTGTGGGGCGAGGTGGCGAGGTTGAACCGCTTGTGAATTGGGCACGGACGAACACTGTTAATCAGCGTGCAGGACGTAATGTAATTCGTGTGGTTTGTGTGGATGATTATCTGGCGTTGTATATCAACAATGAATTTGTAGTGGACGTGCGCGATGATCGTTTTCGGAATGGGTTTGTCGGCTTTGCATTGGCGACCTCCGCAGGGTCGACCTCAGAAGTTGCCTTTGACAACGTGCGTATCTGGTCAGCGAATGTTGTGGAATAGGACTTTCGCTTAATGTAGCTTTCAATACTCAGTGTAAATTTTACAGGGGCAGAACCATTGATCTGCCCCTCAATTTTTGGTGTGATTATTGTGATGGAATGATGATTTGTTGACCAATCGACAGGCGATCTGGATTTGTTAGATTATTCGTGCTGACAATCGCGTCTATTGTTGTGCCATAACGACGGGCAATTTGACCGAGTGTCTCACCGGATGACACAGTATGAATCGTTTGTCCCGTTGGTGCCGCAGGGGTTGACTCTACCGTTGGTTCAATCTCTGGAACCGTATCACCATCGCAGTTAGGAAGCGGGATAATCAATTGATCACCCGGTTGAATTATATCGCTTTGAATTTGCGGGTTAGCAATACGTAGTTGATCGAGCGTTACGCTGTTGTTCACCGCAATGCGGAACAGATTATCGCCGGATTGTACGATATAATAGCATTGTTCAGGCAAGTTCTGAGGATTTAAGAAATCTGTTGGTGTGATCAAGCCAGATGGGGTTGATGATGCGCCTACATTATCCGTATTGGCTGATGGTGTTGTGTTGTTGGCGGTTGGCGTAATTTGATTTTGACCGGAAACAGCGCCGGGTGTGATGAATGTTGGTGTGATATTATTCGTATTCTCATTCTGATTTTGTGTTGTGTCCACGCTGGTTGCTGTAGGCTGAACCGGGGCGGGCGTATTTGATGGCTGAATGACTGCGGCAACGGTATTGGTTGCGGCGATAATCGGTGTTGATGTTACAGGCGGTGCGATAGTCGGTAGGTCGGTATCAGTCGAGTCCTGTTGCTCAACAGCACCGTCTTCAGTGGGAATGGTTTCAGTTGCAATAGCTTCAGTGGGTAACGGTGCCACTGTATTTGTAGCTTGTGGTTCGGTTGTAACAACCTGTTCAATGACTTCAGTTGCGGTGGAAAGTGGTGGGACAGGGCTTTCTTCCGGTACATTTTGTAGCGCTTCACTTTGTTCTGCATTATCTACGGATTCAAAGGGTTCGCTCGCTTGCCGGAAACAGCCGGTCAAAATGAGCGATAGCGCCATTATCAGTACTATTCCCCGTATGGATTTCATCGAGCGATTACTCCTCATGGTTTGTGCGGTTGTATTCATACATTCAGAATACACCTAAGCGTATATTTCAGCAAAATTATAGCACCAATCAGTGTTTTTTCCTTGTATACTCTTAATTATGTTGCATTGTGTGATAGCCTAAGATAAAAAAATAATGACAAGACGGTATTGTAACCAATCAGGAAAGGTGAAAGTCGCGTGTCTGATGGAGCAACAGCTCGTATTTTAGTGGTCGATGATGACCCGGCAGTACAAAAACTTGTGATGGCATTGCTAACCCGTGCAAATATGGACGGTACGAGTGCTTTTGATGCGTCTCAAGCGGCGCAAATTTTGAGAAAACCGCCATTGCCAGATGCAATTGTGCTCGACTTAATGATGCCAGGTATCAGTGGTATGGAATTTTTGCGTCAAATGCGGCAAAAAGATGTTTTTGATGATGTGCCGGTGGTGATTTTATCTGCGATTGTTGATCCTGAACAAATCCGTGAAGGTTTAAACGCAGGTGCAGATCGGTATTTGACCAAACCTTATCTTGCGAGCAATCTTGTTGCAACGTTGCAAGAGGTGATAAAGTCTGGTCGTAAGAAAAAGTAGTCAACACTCTAAAACTTTGTTATGGTTGGGCAACTGCCGGAAAGAGCGAGTGGGTTGGGGTATATGACGGATGCTGAATTGACTCTATTGAGTCTTGTCTCAGAGGGTGCGCGATATGGTCATGAAATTCAACAAATGATCGATGTTCGTGGCTTGCGTGAATGGTTGACAATCGGTTTTTCATCCATTTACTACATATTGAATAAGTTAGAGCGTCAGAACCTCATAAAGAGCGAAATTCGTGTTGGCGGGGCAATTCCAGCACAACGCGTATACCACATCACAGATGCCGGACAGGGTGTGTTACAGACGGCAATTTCTGATCTATTGCGTCAGCCACGTCCATTGGGAAGTGGTTTTGAATTGGGATTAGCAAATCTGCATGTGCTAAAACCCCGTCAAGCACACAAAGTGCTCACGCATCATCGTACTGATCTCGAAAAACGGCTTGAATCTGTCCGTACGTCATGGACGAAGCACTTAAAGGACGAAGGTGACGATGATTTTACCCACATCAACGCCTTATATACGCATAGCATTGCGTTGATGGAAGCAGAATTGGCGTGGATGCAGACATTTATTACAAATTGGAAGAAGAAGCATCCCGGTGTTGATGATCCTCGTAGTACCGACACACAGGAAGCGACCAAGACTGAGCCACATGAGGCTAAGACGCGGTTACATCGTCACACCACACCGGATCGGGCGAAAATGATCCAACGCTTGCGTCGTCCCAAACCTGAGGAGTCCCCGGTAGATAGTCCGCAAGACCCACCTGAAACGGGGGAGTCAGAATAAAGACCGTGAACCCATCTTGCATATAACCGATGCAAGCCGTGAACCCGACGCGCTGAAATTGCCTGATCCATGTAAGACCATCGCGGTTTTCTGGCGTAACAAAATAGCGTTTTGCGGGATCAGTGTTTAAGAGTGCGTCATTTGCCTGAGCAACCGCATCCGGGTAGTAAACCCGTCGTTTATCTGACCATGCGCCCATATAATAGCCCATCTCCCAACCCATCCAACGATCATACACAATCGCGCCGAGATGTTGCCCGTTGAGGTATGATGCGAGGTCGATTAAGGCGTTTTCACTGTTTCCACGAAAAGCGTCTGCACGTGGATCATGTATTGTGCCCATATTCGCGATAATTGACACGACAATGCCGGCGATTATGGCTGTACGATAGCGTGATCTGAATGGGCTTGTGGCGATAATGATGCTGATTGCTCGTCCGGCTAATAGGGCGAATAATGGGACGAGGGGCAACAAATAGCGATCAAATGTCCATGCGGCGGGAATCCAGTGGATGATGAAAAATCCTATACTCATCATCAAGATAACCGTACTTATGAGATTCCGCCGGAAACCAGCCATAATACTGCCAATGATAACCACCATGAGCGTAAAAAGTGCCGTACCGAACAGATTGTCGCCGAGCATCACCCATATCTCTAAGCGTGGTAACCACTCATCCGGTGGTGTAAAGATGCGTCCCTGACTAATGTTGATTGATCCCAGTGTGAACAAACTTGTTTCCGGGCGAATGGTATCCCAGAGCAATAAAATACCAATCCCTAAAACTAAAGTTACAGTGAAACGCAACAAGCGTGACGGATAATTTGTGTGAAAGCGTAAATGATCGCGTCGAAGTGCGCTTAGATCGAACAGTATAAACGCGACGACAATCGGCAAATACAACACGCCCTGTGGTTTGGTTGCAAAACTGAGTGCTAGCCATATACCGCTCCATGCAGGGCGTTGATTGACCGCAGAACGCCATGATGCGAGCATAAACATGAGCATGAGCGCATCTGTAAAAGCGGAACCGCTGTATGCAACCGCATAAGGCGAAATACTCATCAATAAGGTGGCAAATAGGGCGAGGTGTGTAGAGAATAAGCGCTTGCTGATGTCAAAAACCAGCACAATGGATAGTAACCCTGCGAATATGTTGGGTAGTTTGGAGGCAAATTCCCCTTGCTTTACCGGAACATCAATCACGCCATTATCAAGGACATAACTGGCTGTAAAGTGCATAGCTAAGGCGCTGGTATAGATGCTTAGAGGGGGTTTATCCAGTGGTCCATCTAGCATCCA
>DAOTXB010000175.1:0-3574 GCA_034435575.1 Anaerolineae bacterium | reverse complement strand
ATGCTCACTCATCGAAAACAATTCAAGGATATCAAGCAGAAATTTCCAGATAGACAAAATGATATGAAATCCCAAATTATCAACCTCACATTTGTATGGAGCAAACTAACAGAATACAGTCATGAATTCGACAATTCGAGGTTGAAAATACGCGGAGATGACTTTTTGAACACTACGGGGTTAAAAGAAATATGTTTTTGTGGTTTTGGCGGTGAAATTCGAATCAAAAACGCACCTTCCCGATCTGAGAAGGTGCGTCTGTTTTGCGAATTAACCAGCGACTTCAGCACACTCCAAGGCACGCGCAAGCACACCGCGAATTATCAACGATTCTAGTATGCTGTACCATGTCTTTACTTATACTTTTCGTTAACATAAGCATAACGATCCCAACAACAATCGATCATCATATTGAGCAAGCATAATCTCATTTTCTGAACAGTCTCCGGCTCAATAGGTGCAAGATTCTCTGTTTCATTAGAATCGATTTGTAAATTGTAGAGCTCTTCCAGACCCGTGGCACAATCATACAGATATTTGTAGTCCCCCTGCCGTATACCACGCACTGTCCCCTCTGTTTCAATCAATATCGTTCTGTTACTTTCAACACTCCGATTATGGATTAACGGCAGTAAATTCATACCTTGATACCGTGTCGCGTGGTCAACCTGCGCCAAATCAAGAAATGTTGGAAACAAATCAATCAGCGACACACGGGCATCTAAACGACGTTGAGCAGATTGTAACGCACCTCCCGCGAAGATTAGTGGCACTTTTGCTAGCGCATCATATGGGATATTGGGATGTTTCAAGAATAGACCATATTGCCCCAGATAATCGCCGTGATCACTCGTAAACACAATCAATGTATTTTGATATAATCCCTGTGCTTTCAATATCTCAACAAGTTGCCCAATCGAATCATCTATATGCGAGATTAACCCATAGTAATGAGCGATAATGTTTTTCAATTGCGCTTCTGTCATCAAGCGTGTGTCAAAATAAGCGTTGCGCGGGTCACCATCCACTGTTAGCAAAGGCTTCTGTTGCCATCCATCTACAGGAGAAGGAACCGGCACATGGTCAGGATCATATTTTGTGTCATAGGGGGCGGGTGGATCAAATGGGTGATGCGGTTTAATGTAAGAAATCCATGTAAAAAACGGTTTTTCACGTCGCTCAGGTACCATTAAATATTCTTGTGCGCGATCAGTAATCCACGTTGTATGGTAGTGTTCAAAGGGCAATTCAGAACGGCGTGCGCCATATGTATGCCAGTATATATCAGGGGCATGTTGGCGTTCTGTTAGCACTTGATCCCACACATCCCATTGATCTGAGAGGTTGTGCTGGGCAAGGTATTGGGTATGATACTCATCATCTTTTCTACCTTGCCCATCTTGTTCAGCTAATTGCATCACATCAAAACCGTAATCAGCATATGTTGGGTGAAAGTGCATCTTGCCAAACGCCGCCGTATCATACTCTGACGCTTGCAACAAAGAGACAAATGTCGGGGTATCTTCCGGTAACGCGGAGCGATTGCCCCGCGCACCATGAGATGACGGATATTGACCGGTGAGTATTGACTGACGCGATGGCACACACAGGGTTGCCGCCGCATAAGCGTTGTCAAAGGCTACTCCAGATTGCGCCAATGCATCGATGTGTGGTGTCTGGATGACATCATTCCCATAGCAACCGAGACAATCCCAGCGCAACTGATCCGCCGTGATGAATATGATATTGGGCGTTGTCATCCCTCAAATGCCCTGTGGGTCTTTCTTTTCTCTACTGGTCAGGCGCAGTTCCTCGGGCCATGATAGTTCAAATCCTAGCTGATTAACCAGCACATCCTGGAAATCACTCAGCAGTGCTTTGTCCTCGTAAACCTGACGGGGGCGTTTGCCGTGCTTCAAGCAGTAGCTTGCCAGCGTGCCCACTGCTTCGCCAATGTTCCACTCCACCGGATGAAGACGATAACAGCCATTGGTGATATGTGTCACACCCAGATTTTTACAGGCAGGTAGCATATTTTCTGTTCTGACAGGGATCAATGCACCGAGTGGAATCTGAAAGGGCCAATTATTGACATCGACGTAATTACGACGATAACTGGGATGTAGGTCAATCCGATAGGAGCCAATGCCGACAGTATCTTCAAAGATTTCTGCACCCTGCAAGCTACCACGGGCTTCGACCCCGACATGTTGCTCTAATACAGTGAATGCTGCCTGAATACGACGACTTTCACGGATATACGGCGCGACAGCTAATCCGTGACGAGTTCCCAAAACATCACCGCGTAGACGTAACCCCGGATAACCATACCCGCTATCGTGCCGGGGGGCTTCTGTCTGCATCCAGTAGAATAGTGACAAACTTAGCTGGCGTGATCCCTCCCAATGTTTTGCTTTTTCCTCTGCGCTAACACCAACCAACTGTCCAATCCAATAATCAATTTGGGGCCAATTGACGGTCACAATATCGCTACGATAAAAGCCAGGATTAAAGTGCTTACGATAGGCAATGCGGCGGAAGTGCCAGCGATCATCACCATGGGCTGCATCTGTTGGACCGGTGAAGAGGGGACGATATTCTGGCTCCAACGTGACAGGGTCAGTATATGTCCAACTCAGTAGCTTATCGGGCCAAAAGTCGATGGTGTAGTCTTTCCAAAAATCGTAAGTTGCTGGCTTTTCAATCACATGGTTTTCACCAGGGAAGTAATCCATGGTAAAGACCCATGAATGTGCCTGTTGGTCAAGTGGGTCAGGGTCACCTTCGAGCGCATGGAGTTCATCGGTTTGTGCTTGACTTTCTGCACCGATAACATGCTCGACATTACCCAATTCGAGCAAATCTCCTAATTCGGTGGCATCCAGCATATAATCTGCACTGATGCTAATTTGCTCTTCGTTATTTATATGCTCGACCACCACACTCTTGAAATAATCGCCATCCGTCTCGACGCTGATCGGCTTAAATTCAGTTAATACTTCAAGCTGATTATTGGCACGGTAGGGGCGTAACATCTCATGAATAACGGCGAGTGCAATACGCGGTTCATGACATAAGGGGCTGACATTCCCCATACCCGGATTAAAAAAGCGATCTGCAGCGACCTCCGGCAAAATAGGATAACTTCTGCGATATGTCTCACGGATACTGTCTCTCAGATGACGATAACTTGCCGTACACCCTGTATTATGGGAGTCAATCCAGGGGTTTTCATCCGGTGGAACGCCCTGTGAGGTTAGTTGTCCGCCCAGCCAGATCGTTTCCTCAGTGAGGATCACCTGACAGCCCAACTTACAGGCAGCGAGTGCAGCAGCAACGCCACCTAATCCACCACCAACAATCAAGATTTGCGTGTTTTTTTCTTTCATAACAGTTCCATTTCTGTGCAGATGCAAAACGCAGTATATTAAGAAGTATAACCATCACCATGTCGCATAGGACCACGCCACGCAGCCCCATTACGGGCAAGGGTGGCATCTATATCAAGTTCCCGCTTGTTGACGCGAAACTCACTCTGATCATCAAGTAAGGGTGAGCCATGGCTACGTAAATG
>DAOTXB010000174.1:0-3030 GCA_034435575.1 Anaerolineae bacterium | reverse complement strand
CAAAATCATGGCTAGACGTGCTTCAGGATGAACCTTTCCGTATCTTGGGGCGGCGCTCCGAAGTGCAACGCATTGAAAATCAGATCAAGCGGGATCGTAGCCGGGCGCGAACACAATTTTTGGGCATCGGTGGCGGGATCATCATTATCTTGCTGGTCGGCGCATTTTTGACCCGTCCACAATGGTCAGCGGTCATCAACCCGCCACCAACAGAAACAGCCACCATCACGCTCACACCGACCAATACCCTCACACCGACCAATACGCTCACGCCGACATCAACCAGCACACCGACCAGCACACCGACGATCACCCTAACACCAACATTTACGGCGACACTCACGTTGACGATCACGCCGTCGAATACTGCGACATTTACACATACACCGACACATACCTACACGCCGTCGCCAACCACCACCAGTACACCGACCAGCACATCAACGGCAACGGCAACCCCCACACTCACGCCGACGATCACGCTCACACCGGGATTTATTTGTGAGGTGGAGGCAATCGCGGGTGTCGGGGGGGCGCGTGTACGCTCTCAACCGACCACACAGGGTAATAATCGGGTCGGTACGTTGCCAGAAAATGTGGTAGCCGAAGTGTTTGGACAGGAGTTTGATGACCGTGGTCTGGTCTGGTATCAGATTCGTGCACAGATCGGCGGGGCACGCTTAGAGGGTTTCGTGCGTGAAGATGCGGTACAGGTGTTCGGAGACGAATGTCCAGCATTGCCGGGTAGTGACGGCTAAACGATGCCCGCGCTCTACCCCACACAGATCGGACGTGGACTCGTTAATCGGGACGGTGAGCAATATGTGTTGACCGTCCCACAGTCCGACAAATCACACTATCATGACGCGCAACTCAGCACCTACCAATCGCGGCATGATTTTGCCTGTTCGCCACCACTCACGCTTAACATCCGTGCCCGATTTTCCGGTGATATTCGCGGAACAGCAGGTTTCGGTTTCTGGAATCATCCCTACGCGCCCAATGAGCGTCATTTCAGTCTGCCCCGTGCATTGTGGTTTTTCTATAGCGCACCGCCCAACAATATGCCCCTCGCGCAGGGGATTGCAGGGCATGGCTGGAAAGCCGGAGTCTTTGACGCGACCCGTCCGCTATTTTATGCGCTGGTGCCCTTCGCGCCCTTTGCTTTTCTGGCGATGCGTGTGCCCCTGCTATATAACGCGCTCTGGAAACTGGGGCAGAAAGCGATTGGCGTGGACGAATCCGCGCTTGATCCCGCGTTGATGGATGATTTCCACGATTACAGCATTGATTGGCAACCTGACCGCGTTATTTTCCGGGTGGATGGTGATGTTGTGCTCAACACAGACCGTTCACCGCGTGGAGCGCTCGGCTTCGTCGCGTGGATCGACAATCAATATGCGATTGTCACGCCACAGGGCAATTTCGGCTTCGGCTTGGTGGATGTCCCCGCACAGCAACAACTCATCATTGAGTCGGTGACGTTCGGGTAAAGTATGAGCAACTCAATGATATTGCACACGTTTTCACGAATTCGTTCAATCCGCGTTTAGCTTATCACTGATGGATCATCGGAAAATTGTTGACGATAGGCGATCACATCTTCAGTACTAACGACTGATAATGGTGATGGTAAGACATCCAATGTAAACCACCCAATTGCGGTGCATTTTTCCGGCTCAAGGATACGCGGGTCGCCACTAACGTGTGTGCCGATAAATGTCGGTGACACCCAATGTTGCCCTTCCTCCGCCAAAATATGGTCATGCACGGTCAACAATCGCGTAATGGCAATGACCATGCCATATTCTTCCATAAATTCGCGTGTGATAGTATCCGCCAATCTCTCACCAAAATCTACACTCCCGCCGGGGAATTCCCATGTGCCACGCTCATTTTTTGCTTTTGGACCCCGTTGAGACATAAATACCTCGCCTTGTGAGTTGAATATCATCGCGCCCACACCTACACCAATCACATCGAACCCGACTTTTACCCTATGATCGTTTTCCATCATTTGCACCCACGCCCGTTTTTGTGACAGAGTATAAGCGCTTTTGCACGCTTTAGCAGAGGAAAACCTATGCGACTCTTCGCTTTTTGCACACTGCTTTTACTCCTAACACTTCCCGCACAGGCACAGGACACGGACACCTTCCCGCCGGATGGAATCGCGGTGTCGATCACCTGTGACATTGGCGACTCTGCGCTGGTTGTCATCAGCCCGAACGCAGAAGATGTGGTGCGTTTGGATGTTAACGAAGCCGACTCACTCACATGGTTGGATGATGGCGGGCTGGCGTTTCAAAGCGAAAACACGCTGGTTATCATGGATCAAAATGGCGAGGAACGCGCCCAATTCGCGCTCGATTCCGCCCATTCTGTGCAGATTGCGCCGGATGGCACACGTTTTGCTTCCCGTATTGACAATGTTTTGACCCTCACGGGGGTAAATGGGGACATATTGGCGCAGTTAGACGACGTATCGACATTTGATTGGTCGCCAGATTTCAGCCAACTCGCGTTTGTTCTTGAGGATAACATCATCACAATATTAACCGCCACAACAGGCGCGACAACACCGGTAACGGGCACATTCGAGCAGATTTCAGCGCTGGCATGGTCATCAGATGGCACACAACTCGCCGTATTACACCAACCGGATAATTCGACACGTCAAAATACGCTCACGGTGATTGACTTGGTTGCTGACTCCACCCGCGACATTAGCACCGATTTACGCATTCATGACACGCCGAGATGGTCACCGGATGGCGCGCAATTGGCGTTTAGCGCGTCGGTGGTTTTTGTGGATAATCCGGGGCGTGATCTCTATGCGGTGCGCCTTGCTGATGGTACGCCTCCCCAAAATTTGACCAATTTCGCGGGCGATGAACATAGTCCAGCATGGTCAGGTGATGGTGAGCGCGTGGTCTTTGTGTATCGTGCGTTGGAGGATAATCAAGATCGGCTGGTGGTTACGGGCGCGGACGGACTCGGTGCTTATGTGTTGGTGACGGGAACGGGTCA
>DAOTXB010000173.1:0-1981 GCA_034435575.1 Anaerolineae bacterium | reverse complement strand
ATGACTTAGTTATCATGGAGTAAATGACATGTATACAAAGTATATTTCCACTTATCGCGTATGGCTTATGGCAATCAGCCTCCTACTCAGTATCACACTGATTATCCCACTCACCGCACAATTTGATGATGTACCCAATTGGTCGTTTGTCTTCCGCACTCCGTTTAGCATCAGTGTCGCTGACCGTGATCTGCAAAATATACGCGAAGTGATCGAATTTAGACCGGACATTGTATATCTCAGTTTATCGCCCAACAGCCAGTATGTGACCTATTTAATCCCGCCCAGATTGCCCGGTGCGGACGATTATGCAGGACCAACGCCACAGAATATATACGTGCTAAACCTCGAAACTGGCGTACCGACCATCATCGCTGGAACACCGGAAGGCGCGACCCAGTTCGGGCAAGGGATCGTCCGCAATATTCCCGTGTGGTCGCCGGATGGCAACAGCTTTGCATGGACAGAAGGTTTCGAGGAAGGACGGCTGTTCGTCGCTGATGTGACCACGCTGGAAGTACGCGAAATCCGTAATGATGTACCGCCACAAACGCTCGTTCCCCTGCCCGCCCGTATCCACGCATGGACACCAGAACTGGGGATCGTGATTGAACGTGTGCAGTGGGACGAAAATTTCAGTAACCCGCAGACTGTCGGTTGGAATTTATACACACCAGAGGGTGCGCTGACCAGCGTGGATAATACCCTCACCAAACCAATCATGAATTATCGGGTGGTGTTCGACGGTGTACGCGAATTCCTCGCGGTGCAAACGGCTGATGACTGGTATCGTCTGGCAGTGACACCGGATACAGCGCCGGAATTATTGCGTAATGGCATTTTCGTCCTGCAAAATTCATCCGCGCTGACATCGTTGATGGTCGCCCCGGCAGAAATCCAGACCGACGGTACCGCCACTTATGACATCTATAACGGCGGGGGGATGCAGATCGCCACGCTAAATGGACAAAATGACAATGCGACTATCCTCCGCCCAACATTGGTCGATGATGGCAACATTGTGTATTTGAGAGATGCCACAAATAACCATAACTTCCTGTTCTATGAACGCGAGGATGATGCCGACCTTGAGGGCGGGTTCTTCACGCTTGATCTACCAGACGATTATCAAGTGCTCGTGCCATCCGGCAATCGCACCAATATCCTACCGGATTCACGCTTTTTTACCTCATCGTATTGTGTGGATACCTCGCTGAGTACCCGTCTCTTCGTTGATGCGATTGGCTACGTCATCCCCGGTCAGGGCGCGAATAACCTCCGCACTAGTCCGTCTACAGCAGGCGATTTAATAACAGCGATCCCGGAAAATGACTGGTTTACGGTGATCGATAACCCTGTGTGCGCGGATGGCTTCGCTTGGTGGCAAGTGGATTATCAGGGCACGGTTGGTTGGACAGCAGAAGCTGGCACGGATAGCTATTGGATTGCGCCTGGTTGCCCGCGTGAGGATGGTCAATGCGTGGTCGGGCAAGGATAAGCCGTTGTGAGATTAGAACAAATAATCTACAATCTAATTGATGGTCAACCAAGAGGGCAAACTATGAGCTACAAGGACACATTTATTGCCATAGCACCGGATTCAACCGCAACCGAAGCGGTCATCCCGCCGGATAATCGCGCACAGAAAACCATCCATCTGATTCAATACGAATTATTGACGGAAAAGCCCTATCATTACACACATGAAGACCTTGTGTTTACGGTACATGCGATTCGCAAAAACATCAGCGATCCAGACCTCGCGGAAAACGGCGATGCCATCCATGCGGATTTCTTCAAGAAGGAGCATCCCTGTTTACGTGCCTCTGCGCTCACTAAAAAGTATGACTGGGGCGTGCATCATAACGCAGACCGAAAAATCGCGCTGTACCCCATCGAATCTGACGACTACGCCACATTAGCCGATCAATCTGCGGTGAAGTTGGTGGCGATGCGAAGCTCACGCAAAAAGTAAGGGAGC
>DAOTXB010000172.1:0-1553 GCA_034435575.1 Anaerolineae bacterium | reverse complement strand
TTTTGACCGGGCAGATGCGAGAAAAAACGGGACGTATTCAAGCGTAATGAGGGATAAAGACGCGCCCATGTGGAGGCGATGATATGCGCTTTATCCACGACTTTATAGGATATACCCGCCTGTTCCAGAAAATATGCAGACGCGATCCCCGCTGGACCTGCGCCGATGACTAGTACATCATGTGCCACGTTGGTTGTCTCCAATAATCTGCTTTGCGTTATGATTATTCGCCTGCTACTGCCGTTGCTGTCGCCGCTAAGGGTTCTTGCACGATTGTCGAAACCCGTTCTAGTGTCTCGACAAATTGCGTCGCTTGTGCGGTGCTCTGTGGGACAAATGTGCCAATCACGCCCTCTGCAATCGCTGTTGTTGTTAAGCCCAACTGCAATTGTGACCGCGTCGGATTTTGCTCAAATGTTGCCTCAAAATTGAGCGCATCTTCGGTTGAGCGTGGTAATGCGCCATCAATATAATAGTTGCGCGTTAGGATAATTTGCGTTTCTACACTGGCGAATTCCTCATCCGGTGCGCGTAATCCTAACACCGCAATGGCATAAACGCTGACCACAAATACCACAATGGTAATGGCAACCACACCCACACCAAACCGTCGGTTCGACTGCTTTTGTGCAGGGGTTAACACGGTGGCGGGCGGTGGCGCGTTGGGTGCGCTCCAGATATTGATCGCGCTTAGTAGGTGTTTTTCATCGTACCCTGCCCGAAAATCAAGCGGTTGCAGATGATCGATCAAACGGGGTGTTTCCACATCCTGTGCGAGTATTGGAATAATATGCTGATGATTATCTAGTGCGGTAAACATCGCCATTTCAAAACGTTGATCGTCAATCGCCTCGTTTGATAATACCAGAATGGTTAGGGATTTACGCCCATCTAGTACCGTATCATGCACGGTATGTCCGGTGTGTTCTACGCTGTGTCGTATTTTGCTCGCCAGAACCTCAGAATCTGTGGCACTGACCAGAGTTAAATCTACCATTAAAATTTGTCCTTTCGGCGTGGGGCAAATAGTACCCACACGGTTATTGTTTAACGACTATTTGCGATGGTGCGTACATAATTCACGATATGCCAGCGCTCTGTGACCGTTATCTCACCTTCACAGGCGGGCAGGTTGCGCCAGCCATCAATCGTGGCGATATATAATTCTTCATCACGTAAGGTGTCGATACGGTCACGGAAAATATTGAAATCGCGTGAAACTGATTGCCACACGATGCAATGCTCAAGATAAAGTGCTTCGCCCAATTCCAGCGATGTTTGATCTGGCAAGACAGTATTCACAATGTTCGGTTCAGGGTTAAACCGTGCGGCGAATTCATCCCGGCTTTGTTGGACTAAATTGTTGCCGAAAACGATGAAAAATATCGTTATGATAACGATCCCGATGGCAATCGTAACGGTCACGGGTGATAAATCCAGACGATCATAGACGCGTGTTGCTAGTGGATACATCGCCCAGCCACTCACAATTAGCACAGCAAGAAGCGCAAGCAGATTGATGAGCGACGGATTGCGGGATTGAATGACAGACG
>DAOTXB010000171.1:0-5871 GCA_034435575.1 Anaerolineae bacterium | reverse complement strand
TTACCCCTCGCGGGTCTGTGCGTCCATCACCGCAACGGCGACCATCGCCACAATTTTATCGACATCATCGCCCGCCTGCAAAACATGCACCGGTGCGCCCATGCCGAGCAAAATTGGACCAATCGCTTCCGCTTCGGTGGTCAGGCGATCTAGCAATTTATAAGCGATATTGGCACTCCCCAGATCAGGGAAAACCAGCACATTTGCATCACGCACTTTGCTAAACGGATACCGTTCTTCGATGATCTCATCAATCACGGCGGTGTCGGCTTGCATTTCCCCGTCAATGATGATGTCAGGACGACGTTCGTTGACCAGCTTCACCGCATCGCGCACCTTAAATGACTTCGGGTGCGGGGTACTGCCGAAGTTGGAAAATGACAGCATCGCCACGCGAGGTTCAATATCCAGCGTCTTAGCAAAATCCGCCGCTAATGTGGCGATTTCTGCCAGAGTTTCGGAGTCGGGTTCAATGTTAACCGTCGTATCTGTGAACAGATACACGCGCCCTTTGACGATAGTCAAATACACACCACTCGCTTTGGTCGCTCCGGGACGCGTACCGAAAACCTGTAACGCCGGACGCATAATATCAGGGTATTCGTGAGTCAAACCACTCACGAAAGCATCTGCATCGCCCTGTTGCACCATCATCAACCCGAAGTGTGTCCGCCCCTTGACCATGCTCCCTGCGCGGGCGGCACTGATGCCCTTACGCTCACGCAGTTGCAATAGCGCATCAACGTAATGATCGTGTTCGCGGGTGCTGTGAGGGGTGATAACCATCGGGTCGAAGTCCAGCCCTAATTCCTGAATCTTCGCCTTCACTTGATCCACCTCTGCCAGCAAGATCGGTTCACAGAAACCCTCTTCCTGTGCTTGATAGGCGGCACGTAAAATCTTGGGATGCTCGCCTTCACCGAAGACCACGCGTTTACGCCCACCCATGCGCGCTTTGTTGGTGATGTAATTTCGCATCTGCTGACCAGCACCCTGACGTGCAATTAATTCACGTCGGTATTCATCAAGGTCAATATCGCGCCGTGCCACACCGGATTCCATCGCCGCTTTCGCAATCGCCGGAGCCACATAGAGCAGAACGCGGTTATCAAGCGGTTTCGGGATCAGATATTCACGGCTAAATTTGAGCGAATCTCGCCCATACGCAGACAACACAGCATCCGGCACATCCTCATGGGTTAATTGTGCTAGCGCGTGGGCGGCGGCGAGCTTCATTTCTTCGTTGATGCCCGTCGCATAGACATCCAATGCACCCCGAAAGATAAATGGAAAACCGAGTACATTATTGACTTGATTCGGATAATCACTCCGTCCAGTGCCGATAATGGCATCATCACGTACAGCCAGCGCGTCTTCAGGGACAATCTCGGGGTCAGGGTTCGCCAATGCGAAGATAATCGGGTCTTTCGCCATCGGTTTAAGCCAGTCCGGTTTAATCGCTCCTGCAACAGACAACCCGAGCACCACATCTGCGCCGACAAGCGCATCTTCAAGCGTGCGTGCTTCGCGGGTTGTGGCGAATTCTGCTTTGTATTTGTTGACACCCTCGCGCCCCTCATAAATCACGCCACGCGAATCCAGCATGACGATGTTTTCTTTTTTCACACCGAGCGAATGATAAAACTTGGCAGATGCAATCGCACTGGCACCGGCACCATTGACGACCACGTACAAATCTTCCAGTTTCTTGCCGATGATCTCGCAGGCATTGATGAGCGCCGCGCCGGAAATAATCGCTGTTCCATGCTGATCGTCGTGGAAAACCGGAATATCTAATTCTTCTTTCAACCGTTCTTCCACTTCAAAACATTCAGGCGCTTTAATATCTTCAAGGTTAATCCCACCAAAGGTCGGTGCAATTGCCCTACATGCCGCGATGATTTCTTCAGCGGTGGTCGCGTCGATCTCAATATCGAACACATCAACATCTGCAAAGCCTTTGAACAGTACGCCCTTGCCTTCCATCACCGGTTTACCGCCCATCGGTCCCAGATTACCCAGACCAAGCACAGCCGACCCGTTGGAGATAACCGCGACAAGATTACCCTTGGCGGTTACGCTATAAACCTGCATCGGGTCTTCGTCAATTGCTAAACAGGCATGGGCTACACCCGGGGAATATGCGAGAGAGAGATCACGCTGGGTGCGTAGTGGTTTCGTCGGCGTGACCTCGATCTTACCGGGTCGCCCCGAACGATGGTATTCAAGTGCGTCTTGCTTGGTGATAGCCATGATTTCTTTCCTTAATGTGTGAACACTGTTTTCTCAGCAATAATGTTTCATTTTTAGACTGAAACATATTTGTATAAACAAATATAAACTCTCATGAGCATAGCCTAGTCCGTGCACAAAATAAAGTGACACTGATCATGCAATTTATATTCGTTTAACCAAAAACTTGACAAATAAAAATATTTTTTTACAATAAAATTAGTTTTTAAAATAAATGTTCTAAAAGGTGGTTTATGCAAGATGTGCTGTATATCGAGGATGTAGAACAAGCTGTTGTTCTACTGAAACCTATTCGTATCGAATTACTCAAACAACTCGACCAACCACGCACCTGCCCTGAACTGGCGGATTATTTTGGTGAGTCCGCGCAAAAAATTTACTACCATGTCAAGGCATTAGAAAAAGCCGGATTGGTGGAAAAAGTGGAGGAAGTGCGTGTACGTGGCGTTGTGGAAGGGCATTATAAGGCAACAGCACGCTCCTATTGGTTAGCCCCACAATTAGTCGGCAAAATCGGTGGTGAGCCCATGGCAAATGATCAAATTAGTTTGCGTGTTTTGTTAGATCTTGCTGAAGATGTACACAAAGATGTCGGACGATTGGGCACACATGCCGAACGTGGCAAAAATGTTCCCTCATTATCGCTCTCTGCACAGATTCATCTGCCAGATGGTAAACGTCGTGCTCAATTTTTATCCGAGCTTCAAACACTCGTTACTGACCTTGCCCGCAAATATAACTTACCGGAGGATGACCTGACCGTGACCGACTCGGCTGGTTTTCGTCTAGTGCTCATGTGTTATCCCCATCAGACTGACTCATAATTCATCAAGGAGACTTTGACCAATGACTGACAAGACTTTACGCATACAGATGACCATCGACACCACACCCGATGTTGTGTTTGATGCACTCACACAAACCGATGCCCTCAACGGGTGGCTGTCCTCACAGGCAGAGGTTTCGTTGGAAGAACAGCACTACGCTTTCTGGGGGAAGGAAATTCCAGATAATCCTGACAAAACACAGGGCACAAACCCGATCACACGCTACGAAACTGATCGTTTGCTAGAATTTAGCTGGCAGGTCAAAGACGGTATAGATACCATCGTCACAATAAAGTTATTGCCCAAAGATAACACCACCGTGTTGACTCTGCTACAAACTCGTGTTGCCACCGGCAGCTATCATAGCGCGATCTCCAATATGGAAGATTTCTGGTTCTTGTCATTAGAAAATTTACGGCGCTACTTAGATGGAAAACCATGTGATGCACGGGTAGATTATTCCAAACCGCTGACAGGTGATGTCGTATGGTCAACTGACATTGATGCAGATATAGACACCGTATTTGACGTGCTGACCAAACCAGAAAAACTTAATCGTTGGATCGCCAGCGATGCCTCGGTAAACCTGAAAGTAGGTGGCGAATTATCTTACGGATGGAAAGGTGTGCCCCCATTCAAAATTGTTGAACTTGAGCCAGGTCGAAAGATCGCTCATGATTGGGCTGAAGCAAACGAAAAAGGGGAAATACAAACGACAATCGTCACCTGGACGTTGGAAGAAAATAATGGCAAAACACGCCTGACATTGGTACAAAGCGGTTTTGCTGATGATGAAAACACCGCAGGCATTCAGGTTGGATGGCGCAACTTCGTCAATTCAATACGCTCGGTTGCAGAATACGGCGATAATTGGCGACCACCGACCATCAAAATCAACAATGATGCGCTCATCTCATACTATGCCGACTCCGTTGGCGAAGCACAATCTGAATTTATCACTGAGGACTAAATTTCGATGCCTAAACCAACCAACTATACACAATTTTCCGGCTATCAACGCGATACCGCAGAGATTCATAATATCCTTGCCTATCAAGGGGTTGTCGCGCCACACACCAATTCACCACTCAGCGAAGCCTTATTGTTTGGCATCAGCGGGGGGATTGTAGCGGGGTATTTCGTGTTTGAGTATAAAGGGCACATGCCCTCACTCCACTTTATCAATCGCAATTCCTTCGATCCGATGCAAACCATCCTCGAACGCTTGAACATTGAAGTCAACAGCAAAGGCACATCGAGCGAAGCCAAAGCCGTGAGAAACCTGCTTGATGCACTCGAAAACGATCAACCAGCGATCGTATGGGCAACCTACAACGCGATGCCCTATCGCTTGCCAGATGCTGGAACTGAAGATGAATCATATACACTCCCCTTAGTGGTCTATGGCTACAACGAAGAGAGCGACACGGTCTACATCGCTGATGGTTCGCTCAAACCATTGACCATGAATATGGACACACTCACACGAGCACGGGGGCATAAGAAAAGCGAAAAATACCGCATTATGACGCTCAATAATCCGTCATTAGACAATTTACCAGAAGCGGTCAAGGCAGGCATTCAAGACGCGATCAACAATATGTTAGGAGAAGCGCCCCTCAAGCCTATGCGTGGCAAATTCGGGCTACATGCCTTCACACGCTGGTCAGAGGCGCTCAATGACCCCAGCAAAAAAGGCTGGGCACAGCAATTTGCTAGCGGTGAGCGCATGGTTGCGATGCTTAAATCTGCCTATCACTTCATTCATCTATACGGCACAGGGGGTCATGGTGCGAGGGGCGTATTTGCCGATTTCTTAAACGAAGCCGCCATCATCCTCAAAAACACCACACTGAACGAAGTCGCCTTAAAATATCGTGATGTAAACAAGTTATGGGAAGACTTAAACCTGATCTTGTTGCCGGATGAGGTGCCCTTACTCAAGGAAACCCGTGAACTCATGCAGAAAGATGCATATTTATTCCGCAATGACGGTATGGATTCACTTGAGGAGCGCAAAGGCATAAAAATTCGGCTGGCAGAACTCGAAAAACAGGCGCAGACCGATTTTCCGCTAAGTGATGCAGATGCACAGGCATTCCGTGAACGGTTAAGCCAGCACCTACTCACCATGCGCGATGCAGAAGAAACGGCGATGGAAGCGTTACAGGACGCGATGCACTAAGCTACACGGTAATCTTGCCATCAATCACTTCCCACACTGCCGAGCGCTTTAAAAATTCCGGCGTGAAGATGTCCATCTCAGTGGTCGTGAGCAATGTTTGAGAGTCATCGCTAATGCGTGAGAGCAAATACGCCCGACGTTTTGCATCCAATTCAGCGATGACTTCATCCAGCAACAAAATCGGTTGTTTGCCGGTGCGGGCGGTCATCCAATCGCGTTCTGCTAATTTGAGCGCCATCACCGCCGTACGTGCTTGCCCGCGTGACCCATATAAACCAGCATCCCGCGTGTTGATGAGTAAGCGCAATTCATCACGATGCGGTCCACTAAGCGTTACTCCCCGTTGAATCGATTCGCGCTGTTCTTTTTTCAACTGTTCTTCAAATTGTGGTTTGATCTGCTCCGGGGTAAGTTCGCGGTGTAGGTCTAAGCCCAGAACGCCAAACGATAGTTGTCCGTTTTCTTCCGCAGAGGGGGCAAAACTCGGTTGATATTGCAAAGTCAGCGTTTCTTTGCCGCCGGTTAAGTCACCATGGGCACGTTGTGCGCTGATTTCCAATTCACGTAAAAAGTCCTGCCTACCGGAGATAATAATGCTCCCCGCGT
>DAOTXB010000170.1:0-6002 GCA_034435575.1 Anaerolineae bacterium | reverse complement strand
CTCTATGAATTGCTCACAGGTCATCGCGGCTTTGCATCACCAGATTGGTTACTCCGCGTGCTTAACGATCCCCTGCCAGATATACGCGATACGGTATCCTCTTTGCCTGAAACCTTGAACATCGTCATTCAGCGAGCAACCGCTAAAGATCCTGATGACCGTTATGAGAGTGCAACCGCATTTTTAAATGCCTACCACGAAGCGTTGGTTGTCGACGTCTCCTTAGCCCCAATTGAGCTAGATATTACCACTGAGTTCGATATTACTCTGGATGTGCCTAACCCATACAAGGGGTTACGTGCATTTCAAGAGGCTGATGCTGGAGAGTTCTTCGGACGTGCCGCTTTGATAGAACAGCTTGTACAACGTTTGAATCAGCCAGAAAGCGAAGCACGATTTTTAGCCGTCATCGGACCAAGCGGGTCGGGTAAGTCGAGCGTTTTAAAGGCGGGGTTGATCCCAGCCTTGCGACGAGATGTCATACCGGGAAGTGCGAATTGGTTCATCATCGATGTTTTTCCCGGCGCAAGACCTTTTGAAGAATTAGAGGCTGAATTACTACGCATAGCAGTCAATCCGCCAGTCAGCCTGCTGGAACAGCTCCAAGCTGAACACGGCATCAGCCGCGCCATAAAACGGATTTTACCCGATGATGATAGCGTAGAACTCCTGTTGGTAATTGATCAATTTGAGGAATTATTTACCCAGACCCCGGAAGACAGCCGAGAGGCATTCCTGATAGCCTTGCTCGATGCGCTTGATAATCCACGCTCACGATTACGGGTAGTAATCACGCTTAGGGCGGATTTCTACGATCAGCCATTGTACTATCGGGATTTCGGAGAACTGCTTCGAAAACGCACCGAGGTGGTGTTGCCATTAAGCGATACGGAATTACGGAATGTGATCTTTACACCGGCTGAAAACGCGGGGGCACACTTTGAAAGTGGGCTGGTTGAAACCATCGTAAACGATGTGGGAAACGAGCCGGGGATATTACCGCTTTTACAATATGCGCTGACTGAATTATACGATAAGCGAGATGGCCGTATGCTCACTCATTCAGCATACAACGCCCTCGGTGGGATTACGGGCGCAATCGCAAAACGAGCGGATGAGGAATTTGAGCGGGCATATGGCACCGATCAGGATGTGGTGCGACAGATTTTTTTACGATTGGTTACGCTCGGCGACGGAACAGAGGATACACGTCGGCGGGTTCGTCGGAGTGAGTTAGGCGATACTTCCGCAATTCAGTCAGTGTTGGACGCGTATAGTCATGCTCGGCTACTCACCGGGGATCGTGATCCCGAGACGCGTGAACCAACAATTGAAGTGGCACATGAAGCCCTAATTCGCACATGGGAGCGATTACATGCGTGGATTGAGAATAGCCGTGAAGACCTGCGCATCCACCGCCGTCTAACGTTAGCAACAAGCGAATGGGTAGACGCAGAAGAAGATCCGGGTTTTCTCGCAACAGGAGCGCGACTAGCTCAATTTGAGGCGTGGCGCATAGAAACCGATCTCAGACTGAACATAAGGGAACAATCCTATCTCGATGCCAGCTTGCATGATCGGCACGCACGTGAAAAGATAGAGGAGGCGCGCAAAGCTCACGAACTCTTTCTCCAACAGCAGGCGACCAACCGCCTGCGTTATCTGGTAGGAGTGCTCATTGTCGGGCTATTGATTGCGTTTGGACTATCCGCTTTCGCCTTTGATCAACGTGGCGTGGCGCAGACAAACGCCTCAAACTCGCAAACCCAGGCGGCGATTGCACTTGTCGAACGCGATCGTGCAGACCAATCCGCACGTATTGCACAATCGCGGGAGATTGCGGTTCAAGCACTTGTTGCTCTGGATGATACTGAGATTGACCGCGCACTCTTACTGAGTGCGGAAGCCTTTAGAATCGCAGATACGTACGAAGCACGGAATAGCCTCTTAACGTCTCTAGTTGCCTCACCACATTTAATCACGATGATGCACGGACATAATGATGCTGTTTGGAGTGTGTCATTTTCACCGGATGGACAACGGATCGCATCAGGTAGTAGGGATCAAAGTATCATGGTGTGGGATGCAACAACAGGCGAATTGATGTTTGACCCACTGGTCGGTCACACCGGCTTTGTACACAGCGTTGCATTCAGCTCGGATGGAACACTCATAGCTTCAGCGAGTTCGGATGGCTCCGTCATACTATGGGATGCTAATACCGGAAACTCTATTGGTTTACCCTTGATCGGACATGGCGATGAAATCTGGTCGTTAGCATTTAGCCCCGATGGAGAAACATTAGCATCCGGCTCAGAAGATGGACAAATCATATTCTGGGATGTAGCAACCGGTGACCCTATAGGTGACCCTTTTGATGCACATATTGATAATGTATATGCTCTTGCATTTAGCCCCGATGGAGAAACATTAGCATCCGGTGGTGCGGATAATACAATCCGATTATGGGATGTGCAGAGTCAACAATCCATAGAGTCTTTAATCGATCATACCAACTGGGTCTTGAGTATGGCATTCAGCCCGGATGGACGCTTGCTCGCTTCTGGCAGTGCAGACAATACGATTCGACTGTGGGATGTACAGACCCGCCAACCTATTGGCACTCCGCTAACCGATCATACAGACTGGGTACGTAGTGTAGATTTTAGTCCTGATGGCGAAACGCTTGTGTCTGGTAGTCTCGATGGTTTTGTTCTGCTATGGGATGTAGAAGCTGGTATCGTCGTGGATGGTTGGCAAACGCCCAATCGCAATGAGATATGGAGCGTAGCGTTTAGTCCTGATGGTCAGAACTTAGTCACCGGAGGCACGAACAATACAGTCACCTTATGGAGCAAAGAAGCACGTTCCATATCAGATAATCGATTTGCCGATCATTCGGGAATCGTCTATGACATTGCATTCAATTCAGCACGTCAACAATTTGTATCTGCTGGCGGTGATGGCACATTGATTATGAGGCAGACTGCTAATCTTGGGGGCGGCGATGGCGTTTCTTTCAATGTGAGCGATGTCATCAGTGTCGGTATGAATCAGGACGAGGGCATCGTCGCCTTTGGCGCTATCGACGGTAGCATTACCCTGTGGGACATTGAAAGTCGTCAGCAACTAGGACAACCATTGCTTGCTCACAATAGCATTGTTTTTGATCTTGCGTTCAGCCCAAACGGAAATATTCTGGCTTCCGGCGATGATGAGGGTGTCATTATTTTGTGGGATGTTACCAGCGGACAGCCACTTGGAGAGGCACTCACAGGTCATTCGCAGGGGATTCAGGCACTTGCTTTCAATCTAAGTGGCGACCTATTAGCTTCAGGAGGAAAAGACAACACCATCATATTATGGGACACAGAAACAAGACAACCGGTTAGCGAATCACTGACACTACACAATGATCGTATCTTAGATTTAACTTTCAGCCCCGATGGAAGGTTACTTGCTTCAGGTGACCGGAGGGGGCAAATCATTGTCTGGGATATGGACGGTGAACAACCACCCCTTCAACTGACAGCGCCAGATGATGAAGTCTTTAGCCTAATGTTCAGTCCCGATAGTCAGATTCTTGCCTCTGCTGGGCGTAATCAGACCATCACATTGTGGGACATGAATAATTATGGCATTCTCGGACAACCACTTCGAGGGCACACTGCATGGATCGAGAGTTTAATGTTCAGTGCGGACGGTAATCTTCTCGCTTCTGGAGATCGAGATGGCATCGTTATCGTCTGGGACTTGAATATAGACTCATGGATTGCAAGGGCGTGTCGCCTCGCAAATCGTAATCTTACACAAATTGAATGGGAACGGTTTATACCGGACGAAGTGTACCGGACAACCTGCTCATCCTAAATCTTTACATATGGGTGCCCGAAGAAGGCACACAAACCGGTCAATGTGGATAATAGAATAGCGTGCAAAAAGGGGTGGCTCACATGACAAAATTCAACACTATTTTAGTAGGATTGGTTCTGGTGATTCTCCTAACGTTACCACAATTCGCGATCGCGCAGGGGGACGACGAGGCATGTTCGACTATAGTTCAAGATGCGCTTGCCCTAACACAGCAGGTATGTCAGGCATCCACCGGACGCAACCAGGCATGTTACGGCAACATCACTTTGCTTGCCGAACCGCAACCCGGAATCGATGATCTGACTTTCGAACAACAGGGCGATATCGTTGATGTCGATATGATCCGCACTCTCCAATTGAGTTCCATGAATCGTGATGCCGATGAATGGGGCGTGGCGTATCTGCAATTGCAAGCGAATCTACCGGATGATACCAGCGAGAATTTGACCTTACTTCTCTTTGGCGATGTGTCTATTGAAAATGCCGTTGAACCTGTACCGGAGATAGTCACAATCGAAATAACGTCCGGGGGCAATCTGAATGTGCGCGGGGGACCATCGACCAACAATGCGATTGTCGGTAGTTTATCCGGTGGAGACACAGTAATCGCCGATGGACGGATCGCCGATGGATCATGGGTGCGGATTCGGTTAGAAGATGAGACTGTGGGCTGGGTGTTTGCACAGTTGGTATCAACCGACGATGATATTATGACGCTGGAGGTGGTAGATTCGACGGATGAAGTGACGACTCCTCGATTTGGACCGTTACAGGCATTCTTTGTGGAAACAGGCGTAAGCGACGCACCCTGCGAGACTGCACCGGATAGCGGATTGTTGATCCAAACCCCCGAAGGTGTGGGCGCGGTCAACCTAACGGTGAATGAGGTGGATATTCGCCTTCGTTCGACGGCTTACATTCAATCCCAGGCAGGGAACGAAATGAGTGTAAGTATGGTCGAAGGGACTGCTATCGTAACGGCACAGGATACCAGTGTATTTGTGCCTACGGGCACACGCGTCCGTATCGCTATGGATAGCAACTCCGTTGCGGCAAGCCCGCCGAGTGATCCCGAACCTTATGATGAGCAGGCTTTAGTTTCATTGCCTGTGTTCACTCTTCCACGTTCCATTGAAGTAGCGACGGCGTTGACTCAAGAAGAAATCGAAGCAAATATAGATGTCACCGGAGAGTGGGTCATTGTCGAGCAGGTAAACGAATGTGATGGTTTTGACACGAGCGGATTTACAGATCGCACCGGTGCCGGTCTAGTGTTGACTACGATTGATGACACTACCGTTCGTGGAAGCTCACCTCAAGTAGGAGGATTTATATCCGGTTTCACCGCGGAGTTCACAGACGAAGGTGATTTTCTCATTTCTTTCGAGAATTTTGAACCACAGCCGAACGCACCGCGTAACGAGTGGAGACTGAGCATTGTTGATCCTAATACAGTACAAATGATCCGAGATTTTGAGGTAATACAAGCGAGCACATATCCCTGTATGACGATAATAACGCTAGAACGTGCTTCTTGATGTGTATATACATCACGGTTTGCACAACTATCAACAACAGATTCTGAATATGCGATACATAGCTGACGATTGACAACAAAAAATAATGAGGCGTGTTTTGCCCAAATTAGGCATTGTCAAGTTATGGACGAAGCTTGAGTTTCGTGGCATGATGGTCTGATGAAATCCTCACAATCGATGTTTGCTAATCACCGTTTCCCACCTGAAGTCATCCAGTACGCCGTCTGGCTGTATTTTGTCTTCCCAAACAGTTTTTCGAGGGTGTTCTGGGCAAAACAAGGATTCGACTACGAGTTGTCGTGACTGATGGGCTACATAGTTATAATATTATCAAGCGCAAGCTACTCCCAGATGTGGAGCATCGACGAAGCAAATATTTGAACAATCGAGCGGAAAATTCGTATCAGCCTACGCGCCGACGTGAAAGACGGATGCAACGCTTCAAGTCCGTGACACAGTCCCAACTTTTTCTATCGATTTTTGATATTCTCTACCCCTACTTCCACCTCCCAAAGCACTAACTGCAAGCTGACGGCGGTACTCATCAGCATGCGTTGCGCTTTGAAACTTAGACACTTTTCACGGTCTAAA
>DAOTXB010000169.1:0-3498 GCA_034435575.1 Anaerolineae bacterium | reverse complement strand
ATTTATCCCCGTCCGAAGCAAGACCCGATCCCGTTATGGTTGGGTGTGGGCGGCACACCGGGGTCGTTTATCCGTGCGGGGGTGTTGGGGATGCGCTTAATGGTCGCGGTGATCGGCGGTGAGACACACCGTTTTCGTCATGGGGTGGACATGTACCGTCAGGCATATGAAAAATCCGGTCATGCCCCGGATGGGATGAAGGTCGGTCTACATTCGCTGGGGTATGTGGCAGAAACCACCGAGCAAGCGCATAACGAATACTTTCCCGGGTATGCGGAGATGTTCAACAAAATTGGCAAAGAGCGCGGATGGTCACCCGTCACTCGCGTGGGCTTCAATGCACAAGTGGGCGAAACCGGTGCGTTGATCGTTGGTAGTCCAGAAGATGTCGCGGCGAAAATTGTGCGCCATAGCAAAGCGCTGGGTGGTATTTCGCGCTTAACCTTTCAGATGGATAACGCGGGTTTATCGCATGCACAATTGATGCGTTCGATTGAATTGATTGGCACGCGGGTAAAGCCGTTGGTTGATGAGCTATTGGGTGAGCGTGTAGCGTAGATAAATAAGGGGTGATCTGTAAGATACGACTGCGGTCACCCCTTTTGTATTGATTACGCCACTGTATGTTCTAAAACCGACGTGTTTTCCTCTGATTTAACCGGACTCCGGCGGGTGAGCGTCATGGGTAAGCCATCTTTAGGGCGCAGGGTGATAAGCGGTTCGGGTGAAATTGTTTGATCGGTTGCAAGCGCGAATTCCCATTGACTTGCGATGGTTGCCAGAAGCAATTGTGCCTCCATCATGGCGAAGCTACTGCCCACACACACCCGTTGTCCCGCGCCGAATGGAATATAGGCGTAACGATGACGGATCACGTCTCCATCTTCCCAGCGTTCCGGGATGAATGAATCGGCATTATCCCAATAGCGCGGATCACGATGCACACTAATCGGGAACATATTGACGATACTCCCCTTTGCAATCATGGCATTTTCGATCTGTACATCCTCTAGCGCTACACGACTGAAAGCAAACGCGGGTGGATACAATCTCATCGACTCCTTGACGACCATTTCGGTATAGGGGAGTTGGCGCAAATCCGCGAGGGTGGGGGCACGTCCGGCGAGTACAGAATCTAGTTCAGCATGAAGTTTTTGTGCGATGGTGGGATGTTGCGCGAGGAGCATCCACGTCCAATTGAGCGCATTGGCGGTGGTTTCATGTCCGGCGAGGAACAGCGTTATTGCTTCGTCACGCACCTGCTTATCGGTCATGCCATTGCCCGTGTCGTCCTGTGCCAGTAAGAGCATCGAGAGTAAATCGCCCGTATCTTCCATTGATGCGCGTCGGTTGTCGATGATGCGATAAATGATCGTGTCTAAATCGGCTTTAGCGCGCTTTGCTCGCATCCGGCGCAAGCTGGGCAACCATGATGGCGTGAATCCCGGTGGTCTTCCAGCAAGGTCTTGAAATACGTCCATCGCATGATCGATGCGTGCGGTATCTTCCTCTACGTTTGCGCCGAACAGTGTCCGTGCGACGATGTTCAGCGTAATTTGCATCATCTGTGCGCTGACATCAATACGCGACCCGTCGTCCCATGTTGCTATCGCTTTTTGCGTTTCTTCTACCATGGCTTCTGCATAGGCGGTGATGCGATTCACGTGGAAGGCGGGCTGAACCAATTTGCGTTGTCTGCGCCAGAAATCCCCATTGCTGGTCAAAATCCCCTGACCCATAAACATGGCTAATCCGACATTTTCATCGGTATATTGGGTGTCTTTGGCGAATTTTCCCGCCTGCTTAACGAGAATCTGCTGATAAGCATCTGGATGATAGACCATGACTTGTGTGTTCTTGGGTAGGTCAATCGTCACGATGTCTCCCATTGTGGATGCATCGCGGATGACGCTCAGGCTATCGTTAATCATGCGATAGGCAAGTTTGAGTTGTGTAAAACGGTTGAATTTGCGATAGGCTGTTCGCATACTTTTATTTGCACTCCGTAACTTAATTGACACGATGACTATAAAATATGATAATTGGCATAACACCGTCAATAAGCAATCTCATCACCCTGTAAAATAGTAGGCAGGTGTCTAACAATGAAAGCAAAGGCAAAATCCAAAAAACTGGATCGGCGTGTGGTGCGTACACGGCGCTTATTGCGTGAGGCGCTGATGGCACTCATCACCGAACGGGGTTACGATTCGATTACTGTGCAGGACATCACTGATAAGGCAGACATCGCACGGGCGACTTTTTATCTCCATTACCGGGATAAGGACGAGTTGCTGAGCAATAGTCTGGAAGATGTGTATGATGACCTTGTCGGGCGGTTGGGACCGTTAGATTTGCAAACGTTGTGGAGCGCAGATAATCCAGTTGATCTGATCGCGTTTGAGCATGTGGCGGAACACATTGACTTTTATCGTGTGATTTTAGGTGAGCAGGGAGTCGCGTCATTTTTGCGTCGCCTGCGCCTATATCTGGTTAATGTAGCGAAAGAACTCTTTGATCCAATCATCACAGAATTAGCGGTTGATCCACAGATGGTTGATCTATACTTACATAATCAATCCGGTGCATTGATCGGCACACTCAGTTGGTGGATTGAGAACGATATGCCGAAGACTGCCGAAGAGATGGCACGCATCACGCATCATATCGGGTTGGATGGTCTGCGTTGGATCATGGAAAATAGACCATTTCAGAACACAAACGAGGATAACATCGCACAATGACAACACAATTTCTCGCGGTTGAAGGTGGCAATATTGCGTATCGTGTCAGCGGAAACCCTGAAGCACAACCCATCATCCTGATTCACGGGTGGCTAGAAGATTATTACGGCTGGGATTCAACAATCGCCTTTCTCAAAAACCAGTATTATTGCATCAGTCTGGATTTATTCGGCTTTGGGCAGAGCGATAAACCGCTCACTGGCGACTATACTATCCATGCACAGGCGCGACGGGTGGTGGCGCTGGCTGATGCACTCAATCTGGAGCGATTTTATCTGATCGGGCATAGTATGGGCGGGCAAATTGCGCTGACCATTGCCAGCCAGATTGCACCGGAGCGTGTGATACGTTTAATCAGTGTGGCGGGAGTGGTGAGTGGTGCAATTCATCCGGCGACAATGGCTACAGCAGTACGCATTGCACGATTGCCCTTGCCCCTATTGCAAACGGTAACACGTCTATCGCGCCCACTACGGGAGTTACGCTGGTGGTCAAATCGGCAATTTAAACCCTCATTCTACAAAATCAAGACATTGCCCTTTGAACGGTGGCAACCGCTTCGCTACTCGGCAACGTTGCCCGGTACAGGGATCGCCATGAAAAAAGCTGGCGAGTCGATTCTAGCAACGGACATCACCGCATATTTGGCGGCTATTCCTTGTCCGGTATTGGCGCTCTTTGGCAAGTACGACCATGTAGTGATGCCGAGCGAGGGACAACTTGTCGCGGATCATGTGCCACAGGGTGAAGTCAT
>DAOTXB010000168.1:0-19554 GCA_034435575.1 Anaerolineae bacterium | reverse complement strand
CGCGATAACATATCAAGGTTCATTTCATTGTCTTCAACAATGAGAATCTTCGCCATTTCTTTAAGCCCCTCTACATTTTGTTAGCGAATCTGATTCTTTACAATCTTATTGATCTCTTCTAACAGCTCGTCACGATTATAGGCATGTTTTGTTAGAACATCTTCTACAACACCATCTAACTGTTTGCGGTCTTCTGGTGTAAGGTTCTTTGCCGTGACCACAACAATTGGAATATTCCGCCATAAAGGTTCATGTTGAATTTCTGATACAAATTGAAAGCCATCCATTTCCGGCATCATCAGGTCAAGCAAAATAATATCAGGAATACTATTCTGCAATACTTGCAGACCCGCTAGACCATTCTCTGCCTCGTCAACATCCCATCCCTCTTTTTCGAGCGTTCGTGCCATAACTTCACGCGTATCAGGATCATCTTCAATGACAAGAACTTGCCCACTGAACCCGCCATCTCTGCTCTTGGATTGATACCGGCTCAGCATCTTCACAAGTAATTGACGATCAATCGGCTTTGTCAAATAACCTGATGCGCCAAGCGCAAAACCACGTTTCTTATTATCGACAATCGTAATCATCACGACTGGAATATCGACTAAATCAGGGTCAGACTTTAACAACGATAATACTGACCATCCATCCATACCTTGCATCATGACATCGAGGGTAATGGCATCTGGGCGAATTTCCTTCGCAATACGGAAGCCTTCTTCACCATCTTTGGCGAAAGCAACAGAAAAACCTACTTTCTGTAACGAACGTGAGACTAAATCACGCACAGCAGGATCATCATCAATGATCAACACAGTATTCGTCCCTGATTGCATTTGCGCCTGCGTAAGTGCTTCGGGCAATTCGATTCCAGAAGTAATGCGATCTTCGTTACCAGTCGGTTCAGCAACGTCTACTGGCACAATAATCGTAAATGTCGTCCCATGATCAGGGATGCTCTCGACTGTAATATCACCACCCATCATCTGACAAAAACGGCGACTAATGGTTAAGCCAAGACCGGTACCGCCATATTTGCGCGTGGTAGAGGCATCTGCTTGCGTGAACTCTTTAAATACACTATCGATTTGCTCTTTAGTCATACCGATTCCGGTATCAGACACCTTAAAGGTCAGCCAATCCATATCGTTTTCATAACGCTTTTGTACATCAAGCGTGATCGTGCCATTCTCGGTGAATTTAGAGGCATTGCTGAGCAGGTTGATCAGTGCCTGTTTCACCTTTGTCACATCAGCACGACCAAAACCAATCTGGTCGCCAATATTTACCGTAAAGGTATTATGGTTTTTGTCGATCAATGGTTGGACGGTAGTAACCACAGAATTTGTCGTCTCTATAATGTCATATGATTCGACGTATAATTCCATGCGTCCTGCTTCGATCTTAGACAGATCCAGAATATTATTGATGAGATCAAGCAAATGATTACCGGCTGAACGGATCTTTGTCAGATCGGGCACCATATCATCATATCCAAAGTCTTCGGCATCTTCTTCGAGCATCTCACTATAGCCAATAATGGCATTGAGCGGTGTTCGTAGTTCGTGGCTCATGTTCGCAAGGAATGCGCTCTTTGCACGATTTGCAGATTCAGCCGCTTCCTTTGCCATCTGTAGTTCACGCTCAAATCGCTTGCGTTCGGTAATATCACGCGCCATACATGAAACACCAGTGATTTGACCACCAACGTTTAATATTGGGTTAAATGATACTTCAATATCGACCTTAACTTCGTAGGCTTCAAAATCATCCTCGACAACAAAACGTTCACCATCCAATGCGCGATTATAGCGTTCTAACCATGTATTGAGGTTTTCATCATTTAGACCATCCAATACAGGCTGGCCAACCGACAATTCGATGTCAAAAGCCAGATCGTACACCGTCCGAAAACTCGAATTTAAGGTCACAACACGGTAATCTTCATCAATTGACCAGATCATATCCTGCGTATTTTCAATCAATGCCGTCAGGTTAGCTTCATTATGACGTAGTGCTTCTTCTACTCGTGTACGTTCTGCTAGTTCTTGCTGTGCAGAGGTAAACAGTTGTGCATTATCTAACGCGATGACCGCCAATTCTGCAAAACGTGTCAGCATTTCAATATGTTCATCACCGACACTTCCGTAACTCGGCGGGTAAGATACCCCCACAACACCGACAACTTGTTGTCCATGTTTTAACGGCACAGCAACAGAAGGACCTATGTGATCAAAATTACCGTTCTCAGCACGTCCCTCCCATGTCCGATAATCATCTACCGCGATTGATTTACCTGTGTGCCAGACTTTCCCCGCCAGCCCTTCTCCGCGCGTTAACCGTGAACCGATGTTTTGTTCAAACAAACCGACACCAACACGTAACTCGAGCGCATCTGCAAAATTGTTTTGTAGATAGATATACCCATTCTCAGTATCAGAAAGCTGTGCCGCCCGCAAAATAATGCTTTCAAGCAAATCTTCCAGATCTAACCGATTCATTAACGCCAGAGCAGTCTCGTGCAAGGTTGCCAGATATTCATTTTGTTGACGCAGTTCGCGTTCTGCACGAATACGCTCGGTCACATCACGCGCAATACCACGAAATCCAATGATTTGATTATCATCTTCTACAATAGGCGAGGCAGTGATCTCTACGAACCGCAGTTCACCATCACTTCGGGTAATTTCAATATCAAGGAATGGATTCTGCTGAGTAGAGCCATTAGTAGGATTACGATACATATTGACAATTTTACGGATCGTTTCTCTGTCCATAAAATCCGTGTTACGCTTGGTCAACATTTCTTCTTGAGAATAGCCACAGATCCGTTCCAGCGCTTCGTTGACAAAAGTGAAACGTCCTTGAAGATCCGTTTCATAGTATCCTTCTTCAATATTCTCAATGATTGTCCGGTATTTTGCTTCACTCTCACGAAGCGCTTGTTCAGATTTTTTACGCTCCGTAATATCACGAACATGCAACAACACAGCATCATCACCAGAAAACTCAATTCGATTTGTACGAATCTCTACGGGTAAAGCCCGTCCTGACTTCGTGTAACTTAGGCTTTCTAGAATCATCTCACCGTCTTCATCAGCAAGGCCGTCGAAATCAATATCGACATCTGGACGTGCATCTGGTGGAACAAGATCAAGCACATTTTTACCCACAAGCTCATGCCGTTGCATTTCGTGTAAGCGACAAGCCGCAGGGTTTACATCCAATACATTACGCTCAAGATCTTCAACAAAGATCGCGTCTGGTGAACCCTCAAATAGATCTCGGAAGCGATTACGCGTTTCAACAAGCGCAACTTCTGTGGACTTCTGATCAGTGACATCTCGAGAATTAATGACAATGCCATTGATTATGTTGTCTTTGATTAGATTATTTGCTACTGATTGCAACTGTCGCCATGATCCATCTTGATGCAGAATTCTGAATTCAAAAATTGGACTCATACCGCCGGTACGGATTAAGTCTGTCATCATCTGAATAAAATGGGCAGAATCTTCTGGATGAATGTATACAAATAAGCTCTGTTCTATGACCTCATCAACATAGTAACCCAGCAGTGTTTCTATAGAGGGACTTTGATAATTAATTTTTCCATCACGAGAAATAATAGTGATAAGATCACTGGCATTTTCGATCAATAGACGGAAGTGTTCTTCACTACGCCGCAGCGCCTCTTCTGCCTGTTTACGTTCGGTAATATCACGGAAAGTCCCTGTAAAAAAGGATTCACGGGTATTTGTGGAGGGTGAAATCATCACCTCCATCGGGAAGTGGCTACCGTCCGAGCGCAACCCAACCATTTCCCGGTAAGTATCTACATCAGATAAATCCCGTACGATTTGACGAATAACGCTATTTGGATTGTAGGTATCATCAGGAACATCTAAGAGCGTAGCAATTGGTAAGCCCACAAGTTGAAGTCTTGGATAGCCAAAGATTTCCTCTGCAGAAGGATTTACCGTAACAACCGCGAGTGCATCTTGAGAAAATGTGACAATACCATCCATCGCAGTACGAACAATCGTTTCAGTACGATTGACTGCATCTTCTAACGCATCCATCACAATGTTGTACCTATGTGCAATCTGTCCCACTTCGGTGAAGGGTTCTACTGGCGCACGAAGGCTAAGATCACCCGTTCGAGATTGTTGCTCTAATACTTGAAATAGATCAAGTAAATCAGTAGTTGCCCCATGTTCGGATACATTGAGACCGATTCTTTCATCCTCAAGAGACACACGCATCGGGCTAATACGATCAACGATCCGCAGGATAATGTAAACGGTACCAAATGTCCAAACAGCACAAATCACAATCCCAATAACTTGAACAAGTACCTGTTCTCCTGTAGAAAGTCCAGTACCAAGGAATTCAGCATCGCCAAAAATCCCGACGGCTAATGTACCCCACACACCGGCACCGAGATGTACAGGAATAGCCCCTACAGCATCGTCAATACGAAAACGGAGCAAGAGTAGGTCAACACCAAACATGATGATACCGCCAATAAAGCCGATGATCAGCGCGTCAACTGTAGAAACAGCGTGTGCATTCGCGGTGATCGCCACTAAACCCGCCAGGATACCATTCATCACAAGGTTAACTTCTGCGCGTCCACCCATAAACCAACTCGCAACAAGCCCAGCCATCAGCCCTGCCGCCCCTGCAATAATTGTGTTGGCAATCACATGAACCACATCATCATTCATTGCCAATGTACTACCACCATTAAAACCAAACCACCCGACCCACAGCAATAACACACCGAAAGCGGCTAATGGTAAATTTGCACCGGGGATCTTTCGCACTTCACCGTTGTCGCCAAATCGCCCTTCACGCGAACCCACAATAATAAGAATGGCAAGCGCCGCCCAACCCCCAACACTGTGTACAACGGATGATCCTGCAAAATCAACAAAACCCATATCACCCAGAAAACCGGTTAAGGTGCCCGTTTCAAGACCATTCCACGCCCAATGTCCAAACAAGGGATACACAGCACCAGAAATCAGCGCGGTGATAATGATATAACTGTTAAAATTTAGTCGCTCTGCTACAGCACCCGAAATAATGGTCACTGCCGTACCACAGAACATCACTTGAAAGATTAGAAACACGAGGCGTTGAACATCTTCAGTATCACGCGAAAAATCTGGCGCAAAACCCACAAAGTTTTCACCGCCGATAAAGCCACCGATTGTAGGACCAAACATAATGGCAAAACCAAACAACCAGAACAGCACAGTTGTAATGCCAAAATCGACAAGGTTTTTGATGGCAACATTGATGTTATTTTTCGTACGTGTCAAACCGGTTTCTAAACATAAAAAGCCGGCTTGCATCAAAAATACGAGACCAGAACTAACCAGTACCCATAGATTATTGATTGTCTGTGGTTGAAGCTCCATAGTTTTTCCTATTGATTTTACGCTTTGAGGTCGTTTATGACATCTTGAATGCGTACAAGGACATCACGTAAGGGTAAAGAGAGCGCGTCGGGAACAGTCTCAATATTATCATCGACCAATTCCAGTAATTTATCTTCAACATTGTTTAATTTGCGGGTAACTTCTATGAGGTCGGGGCTTACACTAGAAGTTGTGCTGTTATTCGCACGTTTTTTTTCTAGCCCAGCACGAACCCGTGCTTTGAGTAATACAGGATTAAACGGCTTAAAAAGATAATCTTCCGCACCTAGTTCAATACATTTCACCACACTATCAAGATCATCAACGGCAGAGATCATGACGATTGGAATATGACTTAAACGGGGATCATTCTTTACACGCTCTAACACTTGATAGCCATTCAGTCGTGGCATCATGATATCGAGCAATACAAGATCAAATTCCTCTGCTTGAATGAGTTCAAGGGCACGTTCGCCGTGTTCAGCTAAGGTGATGTGATACCCCTGCCTTTGTAAGCGACGAGATAGCATATCACGATTCATTTCATTGTCATCAACAACTAGAATATGCCCTGCTTCTTTTTCTGGCATGTATTACTCCTGACACATGTCGAAAATTTTCAAATAAATGGCAGTGAATTACTGAGAGGTGTAAGTTAGAGTAAGTACTGCGACAGGCATGCAATAACCCCAATAATTATGGTATCACGATTCTTAATTTCTTACCTTGAGGCTTTTCGTTTTCTGCATAGATTCATATATAAGACATCGAACATAAGCGTATATTTTGGTGGATGTATCATTAAACAGGAGATTCTAACGAAGTAATGCTATAAAAAACAAAACCTGCATGCATCTAATAGCACACAGGGATTGGCTAAACCTATTAGTTTAGACTTGGCGACTTATATATGAATTTTAGCAGTTTTGCGCCCAACTGCCAAGTTACAGGTCGCAAAACATTAAATTTTTCCTGATGGCTCACACAGTTTATCAGTATAGGGGATTTTACATTACAATCTGAAGACACTTTACTTTAATCACACATAAGTAGTGTCAACAAGTGGTTCACAAATCCGTAAGTTGAGTCTGTAGGTGTCTTATAGCTCAGATGATTTTGGGGAGTGCAAATGTGCACCACAGCTTTCTCGTACAATTAATTTCGTATCCAAACGACTGATAATATAGGGTGAATCAGGGGTTTCTATTCTACGGCGCAACAGCCGAAGTGCTTCGCGTCCAAGTTTATAGGTGGGTTGTGCTACAACAGTAATTGGAGGGGTCACTTCATTAGCCCAGGGCGTATCATCGAACCCGATAATCGCAATGTCCTGCGGTATACGGATCTGTGCTTCACGTAATGCACTCAATACACCTAATAACATTTGATTGTTTGCGACGAAAATTGCTTCTGGCGGATTTGGTAATTTAATCAATTCCTGTGCAAGATTATAGCCACTCTCACGTCTGAAATTACCGACTTTCACAAATTCACTGTACAGCACAAGATTATTAGCGGCTATCGCACGATGAAACCCTTCATGCCGTTCTCTACCACTTGTAATGTAAGCTTCACCGCCAATCATCGCAATTTTAGTGTATCCAAGTTCCACAAAGTGATCAATTGCTAGTCGCGTGCCTTTTACATTGTCAACCAAGACCGTATCACAATCGAAACCGACATATTGACGATCTAAGAGGACAATCGCCTGCCCTGCTTGCCGAATTTCCTGAAGCAACACACGATTATGCAGATTGTGCGCCGGAGACATGATAAACCCCGCCACGCCCTCTGCCCGCATTAAGTTGAGATAAATACGTTCTCTGTCCACATCCTCATCGGTGTTGCATAACAAGACATTCATACGCTTCGAAAATGCAAAATCTTCCACACCACGCGCCACTGATGTGAAATAGGGATTCTGTATATCTGAAACAATCAGACCAAGTACATCACTTGCCTGTGACCGTAACCGCCGGGCAGTCCGGTTGGGTTGATAGTTTAATTCATGCACAGCCTTCAACACACGTTGGCGTGTTCGCTCACTGACATGCGGTTTTTCTGCTAAAACACGAGAAACTGTTGCCGTAGATACTCCTGCATATTCAGCGACATCGGCGATGCTTGCAGCCATAGTAGTTCCTCAATATTATTTGCGTAAACTTATCCAAACAGATACCAATCCCTACAGACAATAAATAGGGCTATATATCATGATTTATGCTAAAACGGTGTTCAAAAAGAAACACAGATTGCGAAACTTAAGCAACCAATTTGTTAACCAATGTCGTTAGATGAACACGCGTAGGGAATACAGAATTCGTATAATGTAACTGAATATATGTTACAGCGGATTTATACAATGCTTTTAGATACAGAGCAAGTTCTCATGTGCATTGCAAATCGAGTAGTAACGTAGTATCTTGGCTCATAAAGATTATTCGTTTAGCTCCAATGATGATTCTATTGGTATGTCCTTTATGATTTGCTCTCACATATAACGATGAACCACTATAGGAGGCGCATTATATATGCCAGAACTTAAACCACTTGCAATACAATTATATTCATTGCGTGACGCGCTTGCACAAGATTTTAACGGCACGATCGCACGTTTGGGCGAAATTGGTTATATAGGTGTCGAACCCTATCGCGGATTACCAGTTTCACCTGAAGCTGCCAAAGCACAATTCGACGCAAACAACCTTGTTGTGGAAAGCGCGCACATCGGCTTACCACAAGGCGAAGACAAACAAGAAATTTTAGACATTGCCCACACTTTGGGCGTGAAATACCTGATTGTCCCTTATCTTCCGCCTGAGCAATTCGCGGATATAGATTCAATTAAAGCGACGGCAAATTTCTTGAACGAAGCGAATACTGTCACTCAAGGCGCTGGTTTTACCCTTTGTTACCATAACCATTGGTGGGAATACGAGATGGTAGAAGACCGGGTGGCAATCGACCATTTGCTAGATGACCTTGAACCCACCATTCAGTTACAGGTTGACACTTATTGGGTACAGGTAGCTGGTCAAAGCCCAACTAAATACCTAGAAAAATTCGGCAAACGCGCCCCACTGTTGCACATTAAAGACGGTCCTGCAAACACTGAAGACCCCATGGTTGCTGTTGGAGAAGGCGTAATGGATGTCAAACAAATCATCGCGACATCAGGCGACAATTCAGCGTGGTTGTGTGTTGAGCTTGACCGCTGTGCAACAGATATGATGACCGCAGTCGAAAACAGCTATCACTATTTAACCAACGAAGGATTAGCACGTGGCAACAACAGTTAAAGTAGGACTCATTGGCACAGGAAATATTGCGCCCCAATATATTGCTGGGTGTAATCATTTCGACATTCTAGAGCTCAAGTTCTGCGCTGACATCGATGTCGATAGGGCGAAAGCCTTCGCAAATGAGAACGGTCTTCAGGGTGGTTCTGTTGAAGAATTATTGGCTAATGACGACATTGATATCGTGATTAACCTGACCATTCCTGCAGTACATGCAGAGGTGTCTCTCCGTATCCTGCAGGCAGGCAAGCATGTCTATAGTGAAAAGCCACTTGCCCTCACCAGTAAAGACTCCAAGCGTATTTTGGAAGAAGCAGAACACCTAAATCTCCGCGTAGGGTGTGCGCCAGATACCTTTTTAGGTGGCGGTATCCAAACCTGTCGTAAGCTAATTGATGACGGTGTGATTGGTAGACCTGTAGCGTCAACAGCGTTTATGTTAGGACATGGACCAGAGAGCTGGCATCCGAATCCTGCATTTTTCTATCAGATCGGTGGCGGTCCATTGTTCGATATGGGACCATACTACATCACTGCGCTCGTTAACCTAATGGGTGGGGTAAAACGTCTCACAGGTTCCGCACAGAAGTCATTTGATGAGCGTATCGCTACGAGCGAAGCGCGCAACGGCGAAGTATTATCTGTGGAAGTCAATACGCATGTTGCCGGTATACTAGATTTTACAAATGGCGCGGTTGGCACGTTAATTACCAGTTTTGATGTATGGTCACATCATCTACCACGAATCGAAATCTATGGTTCAGAAGGCTCCATTAGCGTACCTGATCCCAACATCTTCGGTGGGACTGTCAAAGTCTGGACAACTGAAACAAATGCCTGGCAAGAAGTCCCCCTCACCCATTCTGACCAAGTAGGTCGGGGGGTCGGCGTGGCAGATATGGCATATGCTATACAAACAGGGCGGGCACATCGAGCCAGTGGTGAGCTTGCACATCACACGGTGTCTGTTATGGAAGCGTTAGAACGTGCCTCAGCTGAAAATACCCATATCACGTTCGATCATCCCGTTGATCGCCCCGCAGCATTACCGGTTGGTCTACCTGAAGGTCAACTAGACGGCTAAACGTTAAAGGCAAGAGACATACTCTCAGCAAGTCTCTTGCCTCAGCATATTTTATTCACGCACGATATAGTCAAACCAATCAAAGAATGCGGGAGACACACCTTCGCGTCCATTTGCAGTCGCATACACCCCAAAAACAACACCACTCTCACAACCTGTTACTTCTCGTGAAAGATAACGCGTTTCCCCTTCAGCAAGCGTCTGTCTCGGGTGCTTCATTACTTCAAATGCAAAAGTATATAGGTCTGACGTTGCTTCTACATAAAGTGTAACTAAACCATCTGGAATAAGCTGAAAGGCAACAACAGCAGATAAAGACCCGATTCGTCGGCGTACGATCACGCTCCGTTGTTCGCCTTCACTTAAACGCGTGATAGCGATCTCATAGTGATGATTTGAGTCAACATAAACGGTTACTCCAGCCTCCTCTTGCCCCTGTTGTGGATCAAAATCTAACATCGCGGCGACGATGCAAAGAGGATGTTCTTGTTTTCTCGTAATCACTAATGGCGCGACATCACCGCTAAGTGTTGGTAAATCTGGTATTAATCGTATCCAACCCGGACGATCTTCCAATGACCACAATCTATCATCAGCGATATTGCCGACAAATCGCCAAAAATGTTGCAACTCTGGCAAGACAAAATCATCGCGATCATCTAGTGCTTCGATGTTATCAACTGGCACAATCTCTGGAACAACACCATCTAATAATGATACCCTCGTTGTAGGAGGCAGATGTCGCCAAGATGAAGCAATGGTGTCTGGTTCGGAATAAATTATCCAACGTTCATCCTCAACCGTATCCACCACATCAAGACTACGCTGTACATGCACCGTGGTTTGCATAATACGATCATAAAGTGAGTGGTTATCGCCCTCTCGTGAATAAGGACCGTTTACCTTTTTACTTTTACACAATAAGGCATCTGTGCGACTATCTGTTGATGCATTTCGCACCACAATGGCGTAGTCTCCATCTAAAGCATAAATATGTGGGCGATAGGGATGAAAGCCCTCCCCATTTTTATATATAATTTCGGGTTGAGACGTAATTTGTCCAATATCCGGGATGATGCTACAAATTGCAATTGCATTACTTTCAAGATAGGTACAAAAAGTGGCATTGTCACCATCAAAAAATAGCGAAATCTGATCGCCACCACAGTCTATTTTTGCAGGTATTGTCCACTTATCAGCAACATCTTTCGATTGCACTATGAAGTGGCTCATCGTTAACTGATCTGTAAACGTGACATAGAATGTACCATTGTGAAAGCGTATCGTCGGCGAAATAAGATATGGAGGTTCAGTAAAATTTTCCGATGATCGTAAGCAATGACCGACGTGTGTCCAGTTCAAACAATCGACACTACGATAAACAGGCAATCCGGGGAAATATTGATGTGAGCTACAGACCATGTAAAAATATTCGCCATCATGACAAAAACTCGCGGACGGAAACACACCTATTCGTGAGCCATTTGTACGGTTCATTAGTCTCTCAATATGTTTGTCTTCTACAATAGTTTATGTATAACATAATCATCGCATTTTGGCATTTTGCAAATTCAATAATATGGAAAAGTTAAGCAGTTTCTGTGTGGGCATAGCGACCGACATAATCCTGAATAGTCATTTCCTGCCCTCTCTCAATCGCCTCTTCTGCTGCATCCGCATCAAGCTCTGCACAAAGCCTCTCATTTAATGCATCAATTTTGTCAGCGATATAAGACACAAAATGTTTTGGTGTGTTGAGCAATGTGGTGACAATAGATAACGCCTCCGATTTCTTATTCTGTTCTGCTAACACCCCGGCAATACCGGCTAGACCAAAATAATACATCCGACTTAACAAAGGCATGTTATCCATTGTCACATCGTCTATTGAGATAGAATCGACATATTTACGATAGGCAACATCAAGGTTCCCTTTAGCAAATTCAATTTCTCCTAGGATTGCTAATCCCTGAATTATAGACCATCCATGTAAATTGTTTGCTTCATCAATCCCAGATTGTTTCAGGTAAGCATCCGCTTTTTCCGGTTCATTTAAGAACCAGCTCACCACACCAAGCATCAAAAATGATCGCAATATACCCTGTGTATCATCAATACTTTGACGAATTTCTAGCGATTGCTCACCATATCGCTGTGCAACTACAAAATCTCCTGATGAAAGGCACACGTTCATTAAATCCGTGAGCGAATCCGCAATTGTACGCTGATCGCCGATTTCAGTTCGGATTTCAAGACTCTGCTCATAGTAGTCTTTTGCTTTATCGTAGTTGCGGTCAAGTGATGCCGCATTACCTAAAGCACTCAAGGAATGTCCAATACCCGTACGATCCCCAATATCACGATAAATGGCATAGGCTTCGCTATACATACCTTCTGCCAGTTTATGCTCTCCAACAACAAAACAAATCCCACCCAGATTATTGAGTGTAAACGCCATACCACGACGATGTTTAGCCACTTTAAAAATATCATAGGCTTCTTGAAATAACGCCTTTGCCTCTCTAAACTTTCCAAGAACCTGATGAATTTCACCGAGGTTGTTCAGTCCAAAGGCAAGGTTTATGCGTGAGAACTCTGTACGTTTTCTGCCTAACTCAAGAATCTCTTCATAAGTTTGGCGCGCCTTTTCATAATCTCCATTGAGATATTCAGCATACCCTCGATTTGCATCTGAACCCCAAAGTAAATCTTGATTGTTAATCTCTACAGAAAGACGCGCGCCCTCTTTTGCGAATTCAATAGCATCGCTGTAGCGTCCCATAAACATGCAAGCATAGCTCATATTATTCAGTGCCTGTATCGACTCAAACGCATCATCATTCTTGAAATGTTCATAAACATCACGCGAAATTGTCCACCCAAGATCATAATTACCCTGTCTTCCGGCAAGCCATCCTGCACGAGATTTCGCCTTCCAATACAAGCCACTATCACCCTGCCCGTCAGCTTCTAGTCCATCAGCTAGCGCATCAAAAGCATGGTTGCCCTCTGTGAGCATACTATGGGAGAGATAATAGAGCACAGCGGTTTGTACCATCTTGTCGAAATGTTCCCAATATCGGTTTTCAATTCCCCACCGCCACGCAAGGCGAATATTATCGTGTTCGCGATCAATGACTTCTACCGCGGCATTTTCACGTCTTGTACTGAACTGTTCCTGCAACTTATCCATAAACGCACTGTAATATTGGGCATGTTTCGCCTGTATATCATCGCGATCTGCATAGTCGTCAAATTGTTCTTCAGCATATTGTTGTAAGAGTTTATGTACCCAGTAACGTCCTTCGGGAGTGCGGGTCAACAAAGATTTATTCGTTAATGTCGTTAATGTACGTAAAGTCGCACCCGCCACTTTTTGCGCCGCCTCACGCTCAAAACCACCTCTAAACACCGACAGCTTGATAAATACCTCTTGCTCCAGCCCATTCATCAAGTTCCATGAGTAATCGAATACTGCTCGAATACTACGATGGCGCTCTGGGACATCGCGGATGTCTGTTTCCAGAAAATCAAGGCTCTGGGACATTTCTTCAACAATTTCTTCAAGCGACAACATCTCCGCCCAGCCCGCCGCCAATAGAATTCCTAGTGGCATGCCCTGAACCATCTGACAGATACGAATCACATATGGCAGATCATCGGGTTCAAGTGTAAAGCCTGGGCTTACACGTTGCGCTCCCTGAACGAATAATTTCACGGAGCTATATTCAAGTGCATCTTCTGGATGATCTAAATCCGGGAAAGCCATGCCATCAAGTGTAAATACAGTCTCACCACTAAGGCGTAGCCGTTCACGAGAGGTAGCAAGCACCTTGATCCCGCGTGCCTTTACGAGAATATCGCCGATCAATACCGCGCCATCGATAACATTTTCGAAGTTGTCCATCAACAATAAAAGATTCTTATCTTGCAAAAAGTCAATAAGCTGTTCTTTTGGAGAACGTCCATCTTGCTGAAATAAATACCCAACAGATTCTGCAATTGCGGTAACAATCTCATCGGGATCATTCAATGGGGCTAGCGTGACGAAGAACACGCCATCAACGAAATGATAAAGCTGTTCATGAGCCGCCTCAAGCGAAATTCTTGATTTACCCATACCACCCGGGGCAATTATGGTCACAAGGCGTACATCGCTTTTATCTAAAAGTTGATGAATTTGTTGTAGTTCCGGCTTGCGCCCAACAAATGGAGTGGTCTGTGCAGGAAGATTGTGCTTCGCCTTACCCGGCGTTGGTGTCGGTGTTGCAAAGCGCTCAAGGGATTGTGGCAAATTCGTGGCATAAATTGTAGAGGTACCGCGTATACCACCTTGCATAATAACTTCAAGCTCTGCACCAACAAGTCGAATACTGGGAATACGAGATGTAGGGTCTTTTTCAAGCATACGATACACAAGATCAACCAGCGCCACCGGTAGACCTGTACGGAGCGCCTCTAAGTCAGGTGTGGGTTCGCTGATGATTGACGTTATGACCTGTCCAATTGAATCACCTGCAAATGGGTGTGCACCGGCAAGCATTTCAAATAACATGACCCCAAATGACCAAATATCTGCACGGGCATCAACAGCCTGCCCATTTAATGCTTCAGGTGACATATAATCTGGTGTACCGACTGCCACATCAACCTGTGTGATTCGTTCCTTCGTGCCGATATATGCCACACCAAAATCGGTTAAACGTGGTGTGCCATCCTCAGCAATCAACACATTAGCTGGCTTAATATCACGATGGACAATTTGTAAGTAGTGGGCACGTGTAAGCGCATCGGCAAGTTCAATCGCTATCTTCAAGATGCGATCCACAGGCAATAATTTCGTAGATTTGAGCAGAGTGTTTAACGCTCCGCCACTCACATACTCCATGACAATATAATGATTATTATCCTCGCTAACTGTACCTAGCACCTTCACAATATTAGGATGATTCAGTGAACGTAGTGCTTCTGCTTCGCGTTCAAAACGTGTCAAAATCCCAGGATCATTTGCAACTGCGTCAGATTTAAGTAACTTTAACGCCACATCTTCATTAGTTTCCGTATCCTTAGCGAGAAAAACCGTACCCATGCCCCCTGAACCGATTTGGTGGTTAATCGTGTAGCGATTATCGATTTTGCGTAGATTCGCCATAGTAATTCCTACAGTGTCTTATGAGAAATCGTTTATAAACCGATTTTGGTCAAGTCAAAAGTGCTTACTATTATCACAAAATAACTTTTATCTACATTACTGTAGACGTTTCGTGAGGGCAACTTCTTAATGCGTTTATGCAAAATACAATGAGATACAGCAATTTCTAACATACTTTATATAATCACTAAAAGATCCGCTGAGTTTATCGAATACTATACAAGATCTTTGCAATCATAAAGAAGGTTTACGGTCCAGCGTTTAGATCTCGTCTATACTGAATATACGTATATCAACCAAAGGAAACACAAATGTTATCAAGTGTGCATGCTTGTGCAGTGATCGGACTAGATGGGTGTATTGTAGAAGTGCAAACCGATTTTAATCCACGAGCAGGCATACCCAGCTTCACCATCGTCGGGCTTCCCGGTTCGGCTGTGAAAGAAAGTCGAGATCGCGTAAGATCGGCAATAAAGAATAGTAAATTGCAATTTCCAAATAAAGGGTATGTCGTCAATTTATCACCGGCAGACCTCCCCAAACATGGTCCCGCATATGATCTCGCAATTGCTGTGGGTGTGCTCGCCGCAACCGATCAAATCCCTCTAACATCAATCGAAAACACAGTTTTCACTGGTGAACTATCTCTTGACGGCACCGTACGTCATGTTAAAGGCGTGATGCCAATCGCGTATACTGCAAAACAAGAAGGCTACGACGCTATATTTGTTGCGCCGGAAGATGCTCCACAAGCCGCATTAGTAGAAGGTATAGATGTTTATGCTGTCACATCATTAGCGCATCTTGTAGAGCATCTGTATGGATTAAATCCGATTCAGCCTTATGTGCATAATGCGTCAGACTTGCAGATGATGACGGAGCCAACAGGCGATTTTGTGGATTTTAAAGACATAAAAGGTCAGGAACACGTCAAACGGGCGTTAGAAATCGCCGCAGGGGGTAATCATAATGTATTGCTCAGTGGTCCGCCGGGTGCAGGTAAAACATTACTTGCCCGTGCAATGCCAGCAATCCTGCCACACCTTACCCATGCTGAGGCGCTCGAAGTCACGCGTATTTACTCAGTTGCAGATATGATCGGCAATGACAAGCCATTGATCCAACAACGTCCCTTCCGCGCACCGCATCATACAATCTCTCAAGCGGGGTTGGTTGGTGGTGGCACGACACCTCGCCCTGGCGAAATCACAATGTCCCATCGTGGGGTACTGTTCCTTGATGAAATGGTCGAATTCTCATCAAAAGCATTGGAGGTCATGCGTCAGCCGATAGAAGATAAAATTGTAACAATTAGCCGCGCAAAAGGGTCGTTGACATTTCCTGCAAATTTTTTGCTGGTCGGGGCGATGAACCCATGCCCCTGTGGGTATCATGGTGACCCTACACGCGCTTGCACCTGCACACCGACAATGATAACGCGCTATCAGAGCAAACTTTCCGGTCCCCTGCTTGATCGCATTGATATACACGTTGATGTGCCACGCGTCGATTACGACAAATTAATGGGTCAAGAACAGGCGGAAACCTCACAATTGATCCGAAACCATGTGATACGTGCACGAGAAAAACAGCAGGAACGTTTCGATAAATTTGCCAATATTTATGCCAACGCCGATATGTCCGTCAGTGAGATCCAGCAATTTTGTGTGATGACAGATGAAGCAAAACAATTGCTTGAACTTTCCGTTCGCCGAATGCAATTGAGCGCGAGAGCTTATCATCGTGTGTTAAAGCTCAGTCGTACCATCGCAGATCTTGGTGATTCTGAGATCATTGAAGTGCCACACATCGCAGAGGCTATTCAATATCGACCCAAAAACAACTAATTGCTTAATTGTTATTCGCTATCAGATCAAAATGTTGATTCCAAGACCTACGATTAAACTCGCTGTTGCAATCTCAAAAGCTTTACCGAAGCGATTATTGCCTACCTGACTTTGCACACGGCTTGCCAAAAATGCGATTGCTGAGTGCCATCCAAATATCAGAACAACTTTTAATGTACCGAGAGCAATAATTGCAGTAATGATCAATTCTGGCTCAATAGTTTGTGGGACGATGATATTATAATAGATCAACGCCTGTGGAATATAAGTCGCCATAACCATCATACCTTGTACAAAACCGAATTTATTGTCCGGACTTATCTCAACCCTATTAAACAACCCCGATATTCTACTCTTGTCAATAATTGCGACGGGGGGTATGGGCAAATCACGCCTCTCGTTAGAATTAGGACACCGCATCAAGCATAATTAAGAACATGGTGCGACTTTTATTGACCTCACACCGATCCAAAACCCTAATGATATTGCAAAATTTGCACTAACCAGTTTGGGGATGAGCATAAATAGCACAAAATCCCCTCAAGAGACGTTATTCGACTATTGCCGTGAAAAAGAGCTACTCCTTATTTTTGACAATTTTGAGGATGTATTATCAGGTGCAAATCTGCTGACCAATATTTTAGAAATTGCGCCACGTGTGACGATCATCGCTACCAGCCGTGAACGCCTCAATTTACGCACAGAAACAGTCTTCTATTTACAGCCTGTAACCGAGTATGCGGATCAATTGTTTATTGAAGTTGCCAATATAATGCGCCCTAATACTGAAATTGTTGAGAGCGAAAAGCAAGATATTCGTCGTATTGTGAACTTAACCGGTGGTCTACCACTTGCCTTAGTATTAGCCGCAACATGGATCGACACACTATCTATACCAGAAATTGCCGAAGAAATTGAGCAAAATCTGGATTTCCTCAGTGCCGAAATGGGTGATATACCAGAACGTCAGCGCAGTATTCATGCGGTTATTGAGCCAACATGGAAGCGCCTCAATGAGAAAGAACAGATGGCGTTTATGTGGGACTCTGTATTTCGTGGAGGATTTACACGGGATACATTCAAACAGGTTACAGGTGCATCTGTTCGAACACTCCAAACACTTCTAAGTCGCTCATTGATTGGGCATGGTTATGGACGACGTTATGACATGCATCCCCTATTACGCCAGTTTGCACGCGAAAATTAAATACAGCAGGCGCACTGGATGATGCTAGAAAAGCCCACATAGAAACATTTCTAAAATATGCGCAACATCATGCAGAACGCATGTATGATGGACACCATTATCTGGAAGCCCTTGAGGGTTTAGATATTGAACAAGACAATTTCTGTGCGGCGCTCGATTGGTCACTCACTGGCTACAACACACATCATGGCATAACGTTAACATTGACCTTGTATGAGTTCTGGGCAGTTCGCTCGCAACACATGGAGGGACTTAAGTATACTGAACAGGCAAACAAGATACCGCCAGAGAGAATTTTCAGAAAGCGATTACACTCGCTACGGAAGCTAATCAGCAAGATATTCTCGCAATAGCCTATCGTCTAATAGGCACTTCTTGATCATCATCATCTACAGATGCACAGGAAGCTCATAAACTCTATCAACAAGCCCTAACAATTAATCAGGACTTAAAGCAATCACGAGAAATCGCACATTGCTATATTGAACTTGGGCTTTTACATTTTGAGGTTGAACACAACCCTACCAAAGCCCTCGATTATTTCCAGAAAGCAATGGCAATTCATGAAGAAATCGGGGATTTACGGGGTACTTCAATGATCATTTATAATATGGGGCTTGTATATCAAAAAGATGGTCAAAATCAGCTTGCAAAAAAACACTTTGAACAAAGTTTAGCTATTAAACAACAGATTGGGGATCAAGCCGGTATTGCGAGACGCTTAGCGGTCCTTGCAGGAATGGCTATCAAGGACGAGGAGTTTGAACAAGCGATAGCATATCTTAATAAGAGTCGGGCAGTTTGTGAAGAAATAGGTGAACAACCACGACTGCTTTATGCGCTGAACCTCGAGGGTCTTCTACGTTTGATTATGACCGAGTATAGGGAAGCACAGGTGGTTCTTGAAAAAGGGTTGAAAATTGCCCTTGCTATTTCGGATTATAATTATGTTGAAGTATTTTGCTCTAACTTAGCATTTTTACATTTAATGCAACAGCAACCTGAATATGCAAAATCCTATGTCATGCAAGCACTTCAGGCACACAAACAAATAATTACATTCGGCTGGTTATGCATTGTGGCTTATGTCAATTATCTCTGGAATGTAGGTGCAATTGATTCTTGTATTTCTATGGCGGCTATCACGATTCAGCACATTGCTAATAACGATTTATATAATAAATATTTTCTACAACCTTTATACTTTAGGATCCAGAAAAAATTGGCGCCAATGTTTGGACACACGCGATTGCCAACGCTCCTAAAACCACAATTGAACAATTATTTGAAGAAATTATGAAAGAATTAGGTCTAAGCGATAGTTGAATTATCGTGATCGCCCATTATTATATTTATCAGATCATATCACTTGTTAAAAGCAATTGATAATTCACTCAAAAAGCCCTCAGATACCATACGAAACTGGAACTATGTCTATGCTTCTGGTATATATTGCCCAATCCTTTTAGTCCATAAACTGTAAATAATGCACAATCTAGTACCTTAAATCTCGATTCTTGCTTTATAATA
>DAOTXB010000167.1:0-2929 GCA_034435575.1 Anaerolineae bacterium | reverse complement strand
GACCGTTCCTTCGACCAGCGCTTTGCAGATGAACTGGCTGAGTACAAAGAAAACAAAGATCCGATTCAACTATTGCGTAAGCACATGCTCGATTCCTACAAAAATGTAGAATCCGACCTTGATGCGTTCCATGATGAAGCGGTTAAAACGGTTGATGAATCAGTTGAGTTTGCGCTCAACAGCCCGGACCCAACCTATGACGATCTGATTAGCAATGTATACGTAGAATAGCTGTTGGCTATTAGCCATTAGCTTTTAGTCATCAACACCGTTGAAAGGTGAAATGTGCAAGATTATCGTAATTTGCTCATCTGGCAAAGAGCGCACAACGTTACTTTGCATGTGTATAAACTTACGAAACATTTCCCGGATGATGAACGCTTTGGACTGATTAATCAACTTCGTAGGGCGAGTGTATCTATCCCATCAAATATTGCAGAGGGATGTGGTCGTGATAGTGATGCTGAACTGAGGCGGTTTGTATTGATCGCAATGGGTTCTGCTAATGAAGTAGAATATCAGGTATTTCTTGCTTATGAGCTGGGCTATGTCTCAGATAAAGTCTATCAACAGAATGCTGAACAACTCGCTGAACTAAAACGTATGATGAATGGCTTTATAAGAAAACTAAAAGCTAAGAGCTAGAAACTAATAGCTCTTGAGGAGTAATTATGGCATCAAAAAATATACCGATGCGTGAGGCGTTGAGGCAAGCGCTCCACGAAGAAATGACCCGTGACGATAATGTGTTCGTAATGGGGGAAGAAGTTGGCGCATGGCAGGGAACACACCGCGTCACGGCTGGCTTTCTGGAAGAATTTGGTGAACGCCGTGTGCGCGATACACCAATTAGCGAAATGGCGATTGCTGGTGCGGCAGTCGGCGCGGCGATGAATGGCTTACGTCCTGTCGCGGAGATGATGACGATTAACTTCGCGTTTTTGGCGCTGGATGCGATCATCAACCACGCCGCAAAGATTCATTATATGTTCGATGGCATGTTTAAAGTGCCGCTGGTCATCCGTGCCGCCTCCGGTTGGGGGAATCAAGCGACGGCGACCCACTCCCACACCGCCGAACCGATCTTCGCGCATTTCCCTGGCTTATATGTGGCGTGTCCATCGACACCCGCAGACGCGAAAGGCATGCTCAAGACCGCTATCCGCGATGACAACCCCGTGCTGTTCACCGAGAGCATCGCACTCTATCCAAAACCCGGTCCTGTGCCGGAAGACGAAGAATTGTTGATACCCGTTGGTAAGAGTGATATAAAGCGAGAAGGGAGCGATGTCACTTTGATCGCTTACGCTCGTGGGGTAGAATGGTCTTTAGCGGCGGCGAAAGAATTAGCAAAAGACGGCGTAGAATGCGAAGTGGTTGATTTACGCTGGTTGCGCCCGTTGGATATGGACGCGGTGTTCGAGAGCTTCAAGAAGACCAACCGCGCCGTTGTCGTCGAAGAATCGCTCCCGATGTACAGCGTCGGGAGCGAAATCGCGGCACAAATTCAAGATAATATGTTCGACTACATGGACGCACCTGTGAAGCGCGTCACTGCAATGGATGTGCCCTTGCCCTATGCACGGGACATCGAATTGATGGCGCTGCCGGATGCGGATAAGGTCGTTAAAGCGGTTAAGGAGATTTTATAGTTATGGCAACAGAAGTTACACTCACAACCGATGGGATGCTTCTGAACTGGCTCAAAGATGTGGGCGATAGCGTCAGCGAAGGCGACATCATCGCAGAGGTTGAAGCGGATAAAGCCACCGTTGAGATCGAAGCATCTGCCAGCGGAACCCTCTTATCAGTCGATTGGGAAATCGGCGAAGAAAAAGAAGAAGGCGCGGTCATTGCTACGATTGGCGCATCAGATGAAGCGCCTGCGGATTCTGGTGGAAGCGAATCCGCAAAAGCGCAACAACAAGAAGACCCTAAAGAAGAAGCCAGCGAACCAGCACCGACAACAGCATCATCAAACGGCTCTGGCGCTAGCGTGACCGAGGACGGGCGTATTAAAGCCTCTCCAGTAGCACGGAACATCGCCGAAGACAAAGGCATCGACCTGAGTCAGGTACAGGGCACTGGACCGGGTGGGCGCATCGTTAAGTCGGATGTTGAGGGCTTTGACCCTGCACAGGCGAAACCTGCACCAGCCAAGCGTACAAGCGCACCGAGTGGTGGTTCGAGCGTGGGCGCGGGCACACCCACATGGGGCAAATTGCCGGAAGGCGATGGGATCGAAGTGACGGATGTTAGCCGGATGCGTCGTGCAATTGCCGATGGCACCATCCTGAGCAAGAGCAACATCCCGCATTTTTATGTCACCGTCAGCATGGATGTAGACGCGCTCCTCAAACTGCGTAAAGAGATCAACGCGACGTTAGAGAGCGAAGGCATTAAGGTCAGTGTTAACGATATGCTGATTAAGGCGGCGGCGCTGACATTACGGAAGTTCCCGAACCTCAACAGTCATTATTATGGCGATAAGATCGTCAGTTACACAGACATCAACATTGGTGTTTCTGTGGCGTTGCCGAACAATGGTCTGATCAACGTGGTGGCACATAACGCGGACAAGCGTTCGCTGAGTGACCTCGCCGCCGCCAACATAGAGATGTACACACGGGCGCGTGAGGGCAAGATCAAACCGGCGGATACCAAAGGCGCGACCTTTACCATCAGCAACCTCGGCGCGTATGGTGTCGATCATTTCGCCGCTATCATCAGCGCACCGGAAGCGGGCATGCTGGCGATTGGCACGGCGAAGAAGGTGCCTGTGGTTAAGGATAACGGTGAACTCGGCGTGGGCAATAGGATGAACGTGACCATCAGCATCGACCATCGTGTGAGCGACGGTGCCGAGGGCGCGACGTATATGCAGGAGTTCAAAGCGCTCATCGAAAATCCGATGCGCTTGCTAGCGTAA
>DAOTXB010000166.1:0-5514 GCA_034435575.1 Anaerolineae bacterium | reverse complement strand
TATAAACAGGTCATCTATGCGTTAGATGTGTAGATCATAAAATAAGCTGACGATCCGTAATTTCAATGTTATTATTGCCGTGAACGCGTTCAGGAGATAATTCATGCCCATATATGAACCCGATCATGTCGAATATAAGACCAGCCACGGCAAGATCAGTATTGTGATGGAGAACGGGAAGCAGTTACCCGCGTATTTTGCTCATCCGCAAATTGGCGGTCAGTTCCCCGGTGTGGTGCTCATCCACGATTGGTGGGGCATTACCGCAAATGTGCGACGTATTGCTAATCTCTTCGCACAGATGGGCTATTATGTTATCGTGCCAGATCTGTTCGCAGGGCAAATCGCGGAAACGCCAAAACAAGCTATGGCACTGGTGAAATCTCTGGGTGATGACAAAGGCTATTTGTTTGTGGATAGTGCCCTGCAAGTGCTGGAGAATCACCATCAGTGTAACGCTTATGTTGCGGCGGTTGGGATTGGCATGGGTGGATCGTTGGCATTTGAGGCGGCGATTAAGCGCAGTGATATTGAAGCAGTTGTCGCTTATAGTGGCTTTCCGCATCAATACTATGGCAAGTTCAAAGATGTGCATGTGCCCGTTCAGGCGTATTATGGCGCAGAAGAACCGCATATTACCCCGAAATTAATTGCCCGCCTGCGCTTAGAATTGGCGCAATCTGAGCATGAAACCGATGTACAGATCGTTGATTCGCTCGGGCACGAATTCTTTCAGGATAATATGGATGAAATCATGAAGCTCAAAAGCCGTGACGTGCTCAAAGACACGCTAAACTTTCTTGATCGGTATCTTGAAGGTCCAGAAAAACCCGCCAAACGACAAATTTATTAGTGTATCTGCCAGTCTATAATCATCTCCATACGTTACTTAAATAATTTTAAACGTTCGCGCACTTTCAATATTTCGTGCTACAACCATCTTTAATTTCCACAAAATCATTGCGAGGTGATTGTGAAACGAAATTTAGGCTTTTTCTTTGCAATAGCGATATTGCTGATGATGACCGCGCCTACTTTTGCACAGGACGACGGCGCACAAACATTGACCATAGATGATGTTTCCCGCGAATATTATGTGCATGTGCCTGATTCCTACGATGAGACTACACCGATGCCGTTGATGCTGGCATTGCATGGTGGCGGAGGCTCTGGTCGTGAATTTAGCGCCTTTTCTGGCTTGAGCACGATTGCAGATGAGGGTAATTTTATCACTGTTTATCCGACTGCGCTGGACGGACGCTGGAACTTTTTAAGTCGTGAAAATCGTGAGGATGATGTCGACTTTTTGACCGCGTTGATTGACGAAATAACAGCGACATATACGATTGATGCTGAACGTGTCTATGTCACGGGTTATTCAAACGGCGGGTTAATGGCATTACGGTTGCGCTGTTCGTTTTCAGACCGCTTCGCTGGTGTTGTGGCGGTGGGTGCAACGATGACCTTCATTCTCGCGGAGCAATGTTTACAGGCGACACCTGTACCCACATTAATTGTGTGGGGGACGAGTGACGGTGCGTTCCCGTGGGAAGGGTATGCACAGGCTGGTACTGATGAGGTAATTTCCACCATGTCATCGTCACAAACACAGACATTTTTCGCATCGCTCAATCAATGTTCATTACAGCTTGATTCGTTCGATGATGTTAGCGCAGATACAAGTGAGAACACGGTCTTCCGACAACGGTTTGATACCTGTAACGGCGGTGCAGTTTTTCACCTGATTGGTATTGCAGAATGGGATAATCGCTGGCCCAACGCGACAATCTTATTGAATACGGATGCGGGTGTACAGAATATTCGTGGTGCGATCTGGGATTTTCTCTCGCAACACACTTTAATCACTGAATGATGCTATGAGGCTAATTATGCGATTTTCACGTTTTTCTTTTGGTTTATTGTTATTGTTGATTTTGCCATTGGCGCTTTCCGCGCAGGATGGCGCACCGTTGACGATTACTCATGACGGTACAGAACGTCCATATTATGTGCATGTTCCAGAAACGTATGAAGACGGCACACCCGCACCCCTCGTGCTGGCGTTGCATCCATCACAGACCGGTGGCAACCTCTTTCAGGATGCGATCAACATTGACCCGCTGGCAGAAGAAACGGGTAGTATCATCGTTTACCCCAATAGCCAGGCTGAAAGTTGGAATTATCTAAATAGTTCTGATGGGGACAATGTGGCTGATGATCTTGGTTTTCTGGTGGCGTTGATTGATCAGGTATCGCAAGATTTCTCGATTGACGACAGCGATATTAGCGTGGTTGGCTTTGCAAATGGCGCATTGATGGCGTTGCGTCTGCGGTGTGAGCTGGGTAATCAGATTGATAGCCTGGTCATGGTCGGTGCGAGTCCCACTTTCAGTCTGGTGAATGCCTGTGTGGGCGTAGACCCTGTATCAACGATGATGGTTTTAGGCACGCTTGATGATACGTTTCCGTGGAATGGGTCGGCTGAGTTTGATGAACAGGATCGCTTCTACTCCACGTTTGGTGTGAATCAAGCTGTTCCGTTCCTATCTGGCTTAAATGATTGCAATCCTGAAAGTGCGATTGGTGCGGAGATCACTTCTAGCATCGGCTCGAATCGGGTACTGGCGCAATTGAATCAGGATTGTGCCGAGGACACGCAATTTGTGTTGCTGGGTGTGGTGGACTTTCCGCATCGTTGGCCCGTTGGTATTGGGGTGCAATTACGCACCGGTACAGAGGGCACCGCATCGCAGGCAATCTGGGAATTTTTGCACCGTGAGATTCGTTCACAATCGCAGTAAATCAATGGAGAATAATCCATGTTCCGAAAAGGAATTTTTGTTACGTTGACCCTGCTCATCCTGATGATGGGTAGCGTCACAATAGGCGCACAAGAATCAGGTGATGAAGGCGAATTTGTCACCGCCACGCTATCGCACGATGGTTTCGAGCGCAGTTATATCGTGTATTTGCCACCGGGTTATGATGGCTCAACCGCACTTCCATTGGTGATCGGCTTGCATGGTGCGGGCGGTGATGGCGCACAAATGGCAAATTCATCTGGCTTCACCACATTGGCGATGCAAACCAACACGATTGTTGCCTATCCTGATGGCGTGGAAAACTTTTGGCGCTATTTGAGCCAACCGCAGGTCAACGATATTGCAAACGATAATCCTGTCGATGATGTTGGTTTCCTGACATTATTGTTGGATACGCTGGTTGCAGACTATAATGTGGACGAAAGCCACGTCTCTATGATTGGATATTCAAATGGTGGCTTGATGGCACAAACGCTCCGGTGTGTGCTTGATGATCGTCTGTCTTCTGTCGCAATTGTCGGGAGTGTGATGACCTATCGCCTGGCACAAAGCTGTTTGGGTGCGGAGCCTGTACCGTTTATGATTGTACTTGGCACAGAAGATCGTAGCTTTCCACAAGGCGGGAGCGCAACTGTAGATAGCGGTGTGCTGTATTCACAATTTTCACATGCTCAAACATTGCGCTTCCACGCGACGCTCAACGGGTGTGATACTGATGGTGCCGTGGGGGATGTTGGTGTAGAAGGGTCACGCTTTGAAGTGGCGTTCCAACTCCCCAACAATTGCCCGCAGGATAGCCCCGTTTATATGTACAGCGTTATTGGTGCGGGGCACGAATGGCCCACTCAGGTAGCGATTCAGGCAGGGGAAAACCTCGGCGTGAATCTGCTAGTGGGTATCTGGGAATTTATACGAGTATTTGAAAATGTCGCAACTGAGTAGTTCACCTCAAGACCGTCTGCAACGTGCCCGTGTCGCGCTTGAGGGCTTATCTGTCGCAGATGCGTTGGGCGGTTTCTTTGAGTTTAATAATCCCATCGTCGTGGCGAATTATGTTCGGTTGAAGAAGACTCCGAATGTCGAGTGGCATTATACTGATGATACCAACATGGCGCTGTCGATTTACGAAATTTTGCGGAAACATGGGCAGATTGAGCAAGATGCGCTCGCACAGAGCTTTGCCCATCATTATGATCGTTTGCGCGGGTATGGTAAGGGCGCGAGGCATGTGCTGAGTCGCGTAAAAAATGGCGAGGCGTGGCGTACCGTTGCCACATCAATGTTCAACGGAGGCGGTTCGTTCGGTAATGGTGGGGCAATGCGCGTCGCCCCACTTGGCGCATATTTCGCAGATGATTTTGACGCGCTGGTTAATAATGCGCGAAAATCTGCTGAGATTACCCACGCCCACGAAGAGGGTATTGCTGGAGCGATTGCCGTCGCTGTCGCTACCGCCTATGCTTATCGCTTGCGTGGAGAAAGCCCGACCCGCAAGCAATTGATCGCGTTGATTTTGCCCCATATTCCAGAAAGTACCGTCAAGAAGGGTTGCATCAAAGCGTATGAATTCGCCGAGGACACACCGTTAGTAACTGCCGTCGAACAACTTGGTAATGGGAGTGCCGTCTCTGCAATGGACACAGTACCGTTTGTGCTGTGGAGCGCGGGCGAGCATCTGGATAATTATGAGACCGCTTTCTGGCAAACAGCAAGTGCCGGGGGCGATGCGGATACGACCTGTGCGATGGTTGGCGGTATCATCGCTAGCTATCATGGCACCAATATTATTCCCTCACAATGGATCGCCCAACGCGAATCACTCCCCGATTGGGCACTGACTGATTAAGTGCGCCGTAGGTCAAGCGTAGATTAGTATCATTGAATGGTTCCGTTCCTTTTGTTAGAATCACCCCTAATTTTGTGGATTCAAATATGAGGGATCAAACTACTGTGAAACGACTACGCATGTATGCTGTCGGGTTTATGCTGGTACTGGTTGGCATGGTCATCGGTACTGTGGTTAGCGCACAAGATGGCGGTTTAATCACCACCACCAATCAGAGCGCTATCGTCCGTAGCGGACCTGACACAACTTTTGAACAAATTACCGTCCTCCGGGGTGGCACTGCTGTTGCCATCGACGGACGTAACGAAAACGGCAATTGGGTTCGTATGATTTCATCACGCGGGGTGGTCGGCTGGATTTCTTCCGGTACGGTCAACATCACGCTGGGACAAATCAACGGCTTATTTGTCAAAGAAGTTGGTTCCGCGTTTACGCTCCCCGCGCCCCCGCCCAGCGCATCTACCCCGCAAGCCAGTGCCTCTGGTTTAGAGGGTGGCATTGTGGTTAGCGCAACCGCAAATGTGAATATTCGTACCGGTCCGGCGCGAGGTTTTCGTCGTATAGGTGGCGTGAATGGTGGCGAATCCTTTGCGGTAGACGGTAAAGGCTTTGGGGGATTCTGGGTGCGTGGCATCAATGTACGTGGGATCGTCGGTTGGGTATCTGCGCGCTATCTGACAATTTCTGCCGATCAAATCAACACACTTCCGATTGTGGATGAAAACACGCCGTTTGCGCTCGGTGCGCCGGCTGGTGGCGCGGTTGCGGGTGGCACTCTACCACAGGCGGTTGATTTACCGGGTGCAGTGACCAGCACAGCGCCGGTGACTGGCTTTAGCTATGGCG
>DAOTXB010000165.1:0-6140 GCA_034435575.1 Anaerolineae bacterium | reverse complement strand
TGATGGGCGGATAAAGTCATGTCGCGCTTTCGTCACATATTTCACAAACTTCGCATATCATAGCATAAAATGTGGCAAAAACGCATAAAATCTATACAAATCTCTCATAGTTTGTATGTTTGGTGTAGATTTATGCAGAACGCAAACAGGCGCAGAATCTTGCTCCACGCCTGTTGTATGTTCTTATTATGCTGTTAAGATTAGAGGGCGGACTAAAACTGAAATTCGCCGTTTACGGGAACAACTTTATGGCTGTAGTTCTCTACATAGTCCATTAAGCGGTCATGTAACGTTGACCACTGATCGCTTTTGAGGATGTGACGCATTGACTTGATGTCTTCTGCGATGCCCTCTGCCATAATTTTAGGTGTTTTCTCGTCACGGCTATACACCGTGAGCCATGCGCCAGATGTTTCGATGCCGAGGCGCGTTACACCCGGTACCCATTCGCGCACAACAAATTCAAAGTATTCTTGATCTTTTTCCGGTAAAATGTCCCACTTCATGATCAGTTTAACATTATCATCCATGATGTTGATCTCCTTAAAAATTACTCCTGTGGAATCATGACAATGACTTGAGGTTGTTCCGGCAGGCTAGACATAGTGACACGGAGTGATTCTTCCTCCTGCACCTTGCTCACACCCATTTCTTTGAGGAATTTCTCCACCGGGTCAAGCAGAACGGTTAAGCCATCCAACATATAATGCATCGGCACGATATAATTCGGTTCAATCAGCGCAATCACCTCTGCGGCATCAGCGGCGGTTAAGCCATTGCCACCACCCACCGGCACCAAGGCAACATGAACTTCGCCAAGTGATTCAATGGTGGATTGATCCGGTATGTGGCTCAAATCACCAAGATGCAACACGGTCAGATCACCATACTGCACGGTATATGCGACATTAGGACGCACAATCTGATCTTCACCAATATGATGCATGGCAATGCCACTGAAGAATATGCCGCCTAATTCATATTCACCGGGACCTTCTAGCACATACTGAAATCCTTTAACAGCATCTACGTTATTATGCCCATGTGCGTGATGGCTGACCGTGACCACATCACCTTTTAGACGGGGTGGTACAGCGATCCCAATATCCTCATGGAAGGGGTCAGTGACCACTGAGATTTGACCGCGTTCTGTTAGCCGAAAACAACTGTGTCCATACCAGGTAATGTCCAAGGTTGACCTTCTTTCTCCTGCAATTGGCGCTCGTGATGCGATGTGTGCATATGGCACAGCCTACACCATCGAACATTGGTTCATTTGTTCGGATATTATAGCACAGACACGCTAACATTCTGAGTGTAAGTGCGTGGATTTTCTTACATGATGGGCGTGGAATCAAAGCGAGTTGTTGAGATTTATGTTGCTGACCTCATACAACGTAAAAAATTTTAAAGCAGTACAACGTAGATCAAAGAGGGTGGTGCGTAATATTACATTTAGTCTATTGTTGGAAACCAGTGATTGAACCAGTTGTTGACAAGCATTTCGCAGGCGGCGAAGTCATCCACAAGGCTGTCATCCGCCAGTGAGCGCATTTCTTCTAATATATCGTAAATCTGCTCTGTCTGGCTGATCGCGAAGATGTTATAGACAAGCGTATAGAGTTTACTCTTTAGCATAAAGTACATTTTTTCATTCTCCGGTTTGGGTGTTGCATTACCCATGCATTCGCCTTGCTAATCACACGATTATATTTATACTCGGTTTTTTATACCTCAGCTACTATTAAGAATCTCATGCAAATAACCATTAATATAAACTAAGCAAGAATTCAACATAATTACAGTAATCGAACCCTTTTAGCGACTAGTTGTAGATCGCACATTTTGCTAAATATTTTATATATTTCTTAACACAAGCATTCTATGCGCTTATTATGCAGTGAGTATTACAAGAATGCAATAGTCTAATCATACTAAAAAATAATTATGATTGGCATTAAGCGGACTTATTATTTTGAAATCAAACTCGATAATTATATCTTATCCGCTGATTGTAAAGCGTCATTATTGGCTAAACCTTTCGATTGCTTACCCAATGCCATTTATCCCTATTCAATAATCCTCACAAGTAGAGATTAAACGGGATCACTAGGATATATTTCTCAAGACTTATGCAACATTCGATCCCTGTTAACGGTGTATACTGTGTATCATCATTAAAAATAAGTTAGTAATTCTGAGAAAGAGGCTAGGATGAAACGTTTTTATCTCCTCATCATATGCGTTGTACTCGCAATATTGCCACTCACTGTTGCATCTGCACAAGATGACGATGCCGCAGTCATCACCTTAACCGGTACCGTCACCATTATTGATGAAACCACGATTGAAGTTGGTGGTCTTACGGTAAATATCGAATCCGTCACCAATGTTTCGTTTGTCGATGGCATGATTGTCACGATTAGTGGCACGCTTGACGGCGCAATCATTATGCCGATTACCATCATTGTCGAAACTGATCCAGAAGCCACACCAGACCCAGAAATCACCCCGGAGCCAGAAGTGACTCCAGAGGTTACGCCGGAGCCAGAATCTACACCAGAAGCCGGTGAACCTAACGTCATCTTTATCATCGAAGGTCCAGTACAAACCATCGAGGTCAACATTGTCACCATTTATGGCTTTACGGTTGAATTAGACGTGCAAGATCAGCGCACAAACGTCGTTCAGATTGGCGATGTTCTGCGTGTACGGGGCTTCCAACGTGGGATAAGAGCACGCTCTATTGTGATTGTCGCCACCACATTCATCTTCGTCAATGTCGATGTTATTCTGGTCGATGGACAATTATGGCGTGATTATGGCGATTGTGGCGTTGTCCCGCCCCCCTGGGCAGAGGCGCTGGCAATCAATTGGCGTAACCGTTGTGAAGCAAACATCATCATCGTACCGGGTGTGCCGAACGGATGTCGTGTCACGGGTATGGGCGGTATACGATGTACTAATCGCGGATCGCGTGGGTCGCGTGGATCATAACCATCACCTTATCATAGCGACAGTCTCTCCATCTCACATAAAACGGGGCGGGCAACCATTCTGCCCCGTTTTATTCGTCACAATCTGCGACAATGTCTATTGAAATTGCCATTCATATGCACTAATCACCAGGCTATAGGGTAACATGAATGCAACAGACCTATGTATTAAACCCGCGCAAAATCGCCATTCTCCTCATCACAATTGCGCTGTGTCTCTCCATCATCAGCATCATCAGTGAATATTTGCTGTTTGTGGTCTTTGCGGATAGTGAAAGCAACACACTTGTCATACTTGATCTTTTCAGCGTCAATATCGAAAATTCTATCCCTACATGGTACGCAACCATTTTATTACTCACCGCCTCGGTCATTTTAGCGCTGATCGCACATGCGAAATGGTCAGCACGCGCACCTTACCGCTGGCATTGGGCGGGGTTGGCGCTGGTCTTTCTCTATCTGTCAATTGACGAAGGCGCGGGTATTCACGAATACATGGCAGATTTTCTGTTCGACGCATTCCAGACCACAGGCTATCTCTATTTTGCATGGCAAATTGTGGCGGTACCGCTAGTGGTTATATTCGGTCTGCTATATATTCCATTTTTGTTTGCATTACCTCCGTTCACACGTTACGGATTCATCATTTCAGGGGCGATCTATACCGGCGGTGCGTTGTTCATCGAAGGCATTAGCGCCAATTACCTCTATAGTCAGGACGGCGTTTACGATTTTACCTATCTTTCCATCGCCACCGTCGAAGAAACCTTCGAGATGATTGGCGCGATCACCTTTATTGCCGTGCTGATGCTGTATATGCGTCAATTAGGGGCGCGGTTTGTGCTTGCTAGCACAGCCGATGTCGTCAACTATGAGACGATAACGCCCCCTATACCTGTCCTCGATAATGTCTCTGAATCGGATGACGACAATTCCTCCGCATTTGATGGCTTAGAAAACCTGTATCGGCGCATTCAACAATCCGGGATGTTCCCCTATCTAATTGTGCTGTTATCGGGCATCAACCTGATTTTGATCCAATGGGTGCTGGTACGAGAACTCACGACCGTGTTACGTGGCACAGAACTAGTGATATTACTGGTGACCGTGTCCTATTTTGTCGGTTTGTCCATTGGCTATCGTGTTGCTGACCGCGTGCCACGCCATTGGCTAAAACCGCTGGGCAGCGTTGTGTTATTGTTACACATTTCGTTGCCGATTTGGTTTCGTCTGGTCGTGGTCGGCTTAGACAAAATTGACGCTTATGGCATCGCATTCCTCATCTTACCGATTCTCGTGCCGTTCATCGTATCTGCCTTTTATAGCATCTTTTTACCGCTATTTGTGGACAATGGTGACGGCAAACTCACCTATTTATATGCCGTTGAGGTTTCAGGGTCAGCTATCGGCGTGCTGTGTTTGGTTTTCTTTACCGAACTTGGTCTCATCACAATCTTTGTGATCTATGCGGTGATGCTATTAGGCATTCTCGCCATGCTCGGCATGCCCCGTCTGTGGTGGATGCGCCTCGCCGTCATCACGCTCGGATGGTTATGGTTTTTCCCCGCGCTCAATCACTGGAGCAACACGCTCTGGTTTCAACAGATTCAGGATTTACCGACAGGTTCAAGGACGTTACTGACCGCCTATAGTCCCTACCAAAAGGTTGATGTCATCGAAGACACGGCTGGTAATCGCTACTTATTTCTGAATAGCATGGAGCATTTTGGGAGTCCGGCGGGCATCTGGTTAAATATCATCATGGGACGTGTGCCCGCTATTTTGCTTCAGCCAGAAAACGCTGTCGCTTTCGGTGGTGGTGCGATGCAATTGGAAGCGATGATCGCGGATTATGCCGATCATGTCACCACCGTAGAGATTGACCCGATTGTGGTGGACGCTAGTCGCCGATTATTTACCGCCTATAACGCCATTGATACGCTCGAAAATCGCTCTATCGTGATCGACGATGCACGCCATTTTATCGCCAATACGGACGAGCAATATGATCTGATTGTCTCCGCATTACCCGCCGCATTCACCATCCAAACAGGTGCCCTATATTCGGTGCCATTTATCGAAGATGCACGCGCACAATTAACCCCAGATGGCGTGTTTGTGATGAACTTAACCGGACAGTTTACGCCTGATAACCCAATCCCGAAGCGCATTGCGGCATCACTACTGGCGACCTTTGATGACGTGATGATCGTAACTTCTAATACGATTGGGTTGAGCTTCGCCTATGCCAGCGATAATATGCCGTTCAATGCGGATAATGTACGCACATTTATTGAAGCCAACGGGGAGTATGATTACGCTATCTTGGAGACGGACACTGTGCGCGCAATTGTCGGTGATGCACCACCCATCACGCTTGATGCCTTAGATTTTGTGCTCCAGACCAGCATTAATCGTATTGAAACGTTGATCGGGTGGCACGATGAGTAAAGTCATTTGTTTCTGGTATCCGGTATTTGTGGGGATACTCCTCGGTGTGATGCAAATCGGGCTGTTCTTCCAATTATCACTCACGTTGTCGTCGAGTTTTCGCACCTTTTTGATGGTCACATTGGCATGGCTAATCGGGAGTGCAATCGGCGCAACCACGCTCTCCAATCGACCACTCAAAGTGTTGTTATTCGTGATGTTGGTGGGCTATGGTGCGGTTAATCTGCTGGTGCTCTCATCCCCATACAGTACCGGCTTCTGGTTTATCTACGCGTTGATTATTGTATTGATCGGGCTATATCCGGGTGCGTTCTTCGGGCATATGGGGCGCTATTATCCCGCGCGTATCTTATTCTTCCGCGAAAATAACGGTTTTATCATCGGCACGGTTGCAGGCACGATTCTGTTTGCGTTGTATGGACGGGTTATCTTGTGGGGCTTGCCTGTGTTGCTCGCGCTATTATTGCTCATCATCCCTCAGCGCGTATTTTCAAGCGAATAGCTTTGTTGGGCACACCACTACATGGCATATCTTCGAACTATGTTCAAACAAAAAAAGACAGCCATTGCGCTGTCCATTTGCGTGAAGTCTTAGATTGTGGGCAATAGAGGACTCGAACCTCTGACCTCCTCGACGTCAACGAGGCGCTCTAGCCAACTGAGCTAATTGCCCTGACATCGGCAAATATACAG
>DAOTXB010000164.1:0-2402 GCA_034435575.1 Anaerolineae bacterium | reverse complement strand
GGATGGATTGACACCTGCCAGATCAAATACAGGGATCGTGGGTATGGCACCTCTGCGATCATCGAAAGATCGAGCGGCGATTTCGTCGGTTTCTGTGGTGTAATCCGCGCGCCGGAAAACGACTTTGACGAGATTATCTACGCACTGAAACAAGACCATTGGGGTAAGGGTTACGCGACAGAGGTTGCACAGGCGATGCTGGAATACGTATTTGAAATCTCCGAACTTGACGTGATTTATGCCACGATTGACCCCGATAACTTGACCTCTCAGAAGATGATGCCCAAGTTGAACATGCCCCTACACGAAGATCGCAAAAATGACGATGGATCGACCACACGGGTTTACGCCATTCACAGGCAAGCATGGGCGAGTAAATCAGCTTAATACATCCTAAATAGGGCTTTGGCTACGGGTGAGCAGATTACGTTTACACAATTGCTTGATATTTTCCGTCAGGAACAGGCATTGGATGCTTTACACATGGGCGAACGTTCGATGGTGAACCTCGCCTATCAACTGGGCTATAACGAGCAAAGCTCATTTAACCGCGCTTCCGTCGCTGGACAGGAAAATCCCCGACGGAGTGGCTAAAGGCACATCCCGCCGGATAAAGCTATTATCCTCAAACGAAGGTTGTTAATTCCGTGTCAATGAGGTAACCAAACGGTCAATAACGCGCATGTTGTCTCTACGTGCTTATTACACAGTCAGACATGGGTCACATTTCAATCGACTTTGGTGAGCTTTCGAGCCCTCGTATTGCGAAATATCCAGCTAGGATAGCCATGATGACCCTAATCCAATGAAAGATCAACCATGTCATCAATCTTGTTCCCACATTTGCGGGATCAACACGTTGATCCATAAAAGCAAGGTTCAACGGCAAATGATACACAACTGTTTGAATATTGATGATCAATAGTCCAATAAGAGCGTATAGCCAATATCGCCTAGATTTTGATCCTTGTTCACTCAAGAAATACATGGCTGCTGTAGCGATGAATGCAGGCAAAAGTGTGGCTACTGTTGGGCCTAACAGTAGCGGAAAATCAACTGCGAATGTTGCCATGAACACAATCGGATCAAGGCTTGTCCAATGCAAGCCATAGCTAAGCCCGATATTGATCATGTTTCCCGCAAAGGTTCCAATGCCGATAATTGCAATATACGGTAGAAATTGTTTCATCTTTGCACTCCTTTTATTGTTAAGCTCTATAGGTTAGACAATAAAATTTCGCAGGTGCAAAGACTTCAAGATCAAATTAGTTTAAGTTGAGGCGATTCTTCCAACTATCTCCTTCAAGGATTTCTATGATGAGGTTTCTTTTGTTGAATTGAGTCCTAAAACTATTATCTCGCTGTAGTTTGGCATAAATGAGCTCAGATTCTTCGGTTAGATAGTTGGCATCAGGCTCTACTTCTGCGCGGAAACTAGAAAATTCTTCTCTGTTAAATAGTAATGATTTTGCGTCTACCATGCCTTGTTCAAGAGCAACTGTTACTTTTTTGTGGCATCTGCATGGGTTGGATTTATCGACCAAACCACATTTGTTCTGCATAAAATTATGAAGGTCTTTTCGGGCTTTGCTCAGCTTCATTCGATAATTGGCTTGTGATATTTCCATGATTTCAGATCCTATATTATGATCTGCTCCGAAGATTTCACCGATGATATAAATCATCCGCTGCTGCTTAGTTAAGCAAAGCAACATTCCCGAAAGGCATTGTAATCGTACTTCTCGTATTTCATCCGCTTTAATTTTCTGCTCTTCAGCTGTTAACTCAACACTTGGCACCATATCAAGCCTATAACCCAGGTCTTCAAAGTTAGAGGCAAATTTAGAATTGGGCTTCTTTTGGTCGTTCAAGAAGTGATTTCTCACAATTCTATATGCCCAAGTTCGAAAAGAACTCTCATGCTTGAAAGAACTTAAGTTTGCGATGATTTTTAACAGAGCTTCTTGGCTTAAATCTTCAGCCTGCACTGGATCTCCAATCATCTTCCATGCAATGTTGTAGATGTATGGTTGATGACGATGTATCAAAATGTTTAGAGCACTCTTATTCCCGTCGAGTGTTTGCTTGATAAGCTCAGTGTCAGATTCGTCTGAGTCATATGATCTTGAAAATGGATTCATGTCTTTACTCCAACAAATAAAAGCGGCTGTTTTATATGATTCTCGTACCTTTTACCCGTAAAGCCATTACAAATAAAACGAGGTAACCAAACGGTCAATAACGCGCATGTTGTCTACACCGTCTTGTGGATGAAAACGGGGCGGGCGATTGTTGCGGAGTGCATCGGCAAAATCTTCCACCATAATTTGATAGGAATCAGCCGGAGAAATCGTTATTTGCTCATAGTCGTTATCCTGCCAATAATGAATCACGGTTTCTGC
>DAOTXB010000163.1:0-1701 GCA_034435575.1 Anaerolineae bacterium | reverse complement strand
ATCCCCCCCACAACCAGACCGACAGTTTGTACGGTTTGATTGGAGATCGTGACCGCTTCCTTGAATCGTTCCGAAAGCACAGACAGGTTGCCATTAGTGAATATCGCCGTTGCAATAATCGGGATAGATAAAACATAACCGAGTATCGGGTGATTGGTCACGACGATGAACAACATCAACCCCAGCCAGAACACCAATAACGGGGTCGTACCGAGCGCATAGACCAAACTCGTCAACCCCAGCCCTACAGCGAGATCAAATAAGCGTTCACGGCGCAGTATCCAATAATTATCTGATGAGGCGGAATTTCGCCGGAGCACACGATTGATATTGGCGCTGAACATCAAGGTAATGCCGATTAAATTGTAGCCGATGAAGAGCGCAAGTTGTCCGGTCATTGACCGCAACGCTTGCTCAAAATAAGGCGCGGCGATCACCGTTTGAATGCATGGGATGGCAATGGCGATCAAGAAAAATGTACGATACCGCGCTTTGACCTGTGTCGCCGTTTCACCCATTAGCTTAATGCGCTCACGGATTGTGGCGCTAATAACCTCCAGAATCTCCGCTAGATTACCGCCAACCTCGCGTTGAATACTGACCGCAGTCAGCACAAAATCAAAATCCTCATCATCCACACGCTTCAGCATATGATTAAGGGCATCGTCCAGCGGAATACCGAGCTTTACCTCTTTAACCACCTGTACAAATTCGCTGGCGGTGGGTTCCGGTGCATCACGGGAGATCGCTTCGATTGCCTGCAACACGCTATAACCGGAGCGCAGACCATTGACCCATAACGAGAGGGTATCTGGCAATTGGAACTTAAACCGGCTCACGCGCTGACTAATTACATAGGCAGTAATCATTTCCGGCACATAGACCCCCACCAGAGCCAGCATCAACGCGGTGATCTGTTCGCCACTGAACAACAGCAATCCCATCACATAACCCACCACACCACCTATTAAATGGAGGAGTGCATAGGTGTTCACGGTCATCTCAAAACCGGCATGACGCAATTGATAATCCCAGTGGCGGGTGATATTATGCAGAATTTTCAGGTCTTCAATAGAAAAACGGGGTTGCGCGTTGATGTCCAACATCGACAGCATATCGATGGATTCTGTCGTAATCGGTGTAAAGGTCGGGTGTTCACCGATTGTGCCCAGACGATCTTCGATGATGTCTCGTTCCACCGCATCACGCCTTATAAACCAGAGACCGAACGCAAACATGCTGAGGGCAAGTATCGCAAACAGAATGGTCAACGTTGGCAAGTCACCCGCAGAGAGCGACGCATTGGTATCTGTCAACAGCACACCCACAGCAATCATCGCGCACAACACACCACCGCCTGTCAGCAACATGCCCCGCCACTTACCAATCAGCAGACGGGTTTGCGCGACGGTGCGCTCAAGACCTGTTAAATCTGATGTAACGATTGCAACTTCAGGATGATAATTGACGGGTGTATCGGTCAAGTGTAAGTACAACGGTTGAAAGTCTGGATCGGATTCAAGCGTGGCGACTTCATGTGCTAGATCCGCCTGATAATTGTCTAAAATCTGTAGGAGCGTATCTGCCTGTTGTTGGTGTTTGCTATGGTTGGTAAGGTCAATGCCGTCTAAATGCGCTATTTGATCCGGTAGAGGGACATTTTCCAGCAATAGCGGGATAATCTTCAGATGATGGGCAATC
>DAOTXB010000162.1:0-19864 GCA_034435575.1 Anaerolineae bacterium | reverse complement strand
TTTGTCCAAAAACCTCAAAATCTATTACAATCACGCCTAAATAACGCATTTTTTAACGACTATGAGGATCATAAATATGCCGATTATTTCTGCGCCGGACGGACGTTTTGAAAATTTACCGAATTATCCGTTCGCTCCCCATTATGTTGAGGTGGGCGACGGGCTGAACATGCACTATGTTAATGAAGGGACGGGCGATGAAGTCATCTTGTGTCTGCACGGTCAGCCAAGCTGGTCATTTTTATACCGTCACATGATCCCAATTCTTGCCGAAAAATATCGTGTGGTCGCGCCGGATTTGATTGGATTCGGGAAGTCGGATAAATACACCGAGCTGGAAGAATACACCTTTGATATGCACTACACCGCCTTACAGAATTTCATCAAGGCGCTGAACTTAAACAATATCACACTGGTTTGTCAGGATTGGGGCGGGGTGCTGGGCTTACCGACGGCGAGTGTGGAACAACCCGAACGATTCTCTCGACTGGTCATTATGAATACTGGCTTACCCACCGGCGACCTGCCGCCGCGTGAGGCGTTCACGCAATGGCGGGAGATGGTGCAAAAGCAGGGCACGAGCATCGACATTGAGCGCGTGTTTGAATTTAGCATTATGCGGGACGACCACAAAACACCGGAGATTCTGGCGGCGTATAATGCCCCGTTCCCGGATGAACGTCATAAAGCGGGCGTGGCGACCTTCCCGTTACTGGTACCGATCAAAGAGGATGACCCCGGCGCGGCGAAAATGCGTGACGCACGGAATGCGCTCAGTCAATGGGACAAACCCGCACTGGTGATGTTCTCCGACATGGATCCGATCACAGGGGGCGGGCATCGCTTTTTCCGTAAAATCATCCCGACAGCAAAAGAGCAACCAGAAATTACCATTCAAGGCGCGGGGCACTTCTTACAGGAAGAAGGCGGGGTCGAGATTGCCAAGCATATTATCGACTTTGTGGGGTAATGGGTTGCATAATCTACGTTGATTACATGCCTAAAAACACTGCATAATGTGGTTTTTTGCCGATTGGTCTTACGCAAATTTACCCATGTGACCTATATAAAAATACGCCACACGGGAGTATTGCACTGTTTGATGATGACTTACACTATGGTCATGTTTAAAACAACGCAAAGGAAAATCACATGGACCCGATTAATATTATTGTATGGATTATCGTCGGCGCAATTGCAGGCTGGCTGGCAAGTATCGTCATGAAAACGAATGCTTCACAAGGGCTGATCGGTGACATCATTGTTGGTATTATCGGTGGTTTCATCGGCGGTATTGTTCTTAATCTGATCGGTGTAGGTGGCGATGTCACGGGTTTGAATATCGCGAGTATCTTGACGGCATTCATCGGCGCGGTCATTCTACTAGGCATACTTCGTATGGCGCGTACTGCATAACCGGAGCCACAGACAATTCTACATCTACAGGGGCGTTGGTATACATCAACGTCCTTTTTCTTTATAATTTCAGCAGAAGATCAACTGTTGAAATTAGAGCAGGCATACAAATGACCACACTCTGGATGATATTGTGTAGTGTAGGCTGGCTGGTGGCGTTGCTCCCGCTAGCAGGTATGTTTATATCAACTGTCATGCTGATGGCTGGCGTAGAGGAGACGAAAAAAACAGGTGTAAAAATCCCCTATTATGCACATATCTCGATTTTCCCTGTGATATTCATTGCCGTAATCGGCGCATGGATTGCACATTTTGTGGGTGTGGATAACGCATTCTTGTTTTTATTGTTGCCATTGCTCAATATCGTCGTGTTTATCGCTGGGATGATAAACCTTGAACGCCAATAATAATCTGTAATACGTGCAATGCGGTAAGTATTTACAAACCTTACGAATTTTTTATGAATACCTCGCTGTTTTCCTTTTCAATTCTTCTATCATTAGATATATTACTAAATATAACGTAATATAATGCGAGGTGAGGTATGCACTCTCATTCGGTAGCACTCATCCATCAACGTCTCGCCCAGGATGATACGCAAGCCGTAGATAAGCGCCTGAACACAATATTGCAATCTGCCTGTGAATTATTGACCCTTGATGTTGCGATTATCAGCAATGTCAACCGAACAGGCAAAACCTATACACTCGCCCACACATTCAGCCGCACTATAACACTGCCCGTTGGTAAAATATTTCCTTTGAAGGTTAATTTCTGTGCGCTCGCAGTACACCGGAACGCGCCTGTAATGATCCATAACATGGCTTTATTATCAAAATTCCGTCATCCTTGCCATAATTATTTCACTTTAGAGGCGTATATTGGTATCCCTATACAGGTCAACGGTAAGACGTTTGGTACGTTGAACTTTTGTGGCACAACACCACACGCCCCCTTCATCGACACGGACTATGCGCTCATGTTGAATCTTGCCGTCATTGTGGGTGATCTTATGACGCTCAAAGCCAAAAATTGCGCCGAGAATGCCAGAGAAACGCAAGTCGCGCCCATCATCGTCACAGTTTGAAACGCTATCAGCATCAGGATTTATTCAGATACGCGATCATTTGTCTGGCGGCGCTTCTACCCGCGTTCATACGCTCATCTAAATGTGGGGGTACATCTGTCGCAATATAGTCACTGCCAACAAGCGCGACACCCTGCGGTAAACGCGCCCTAATCTTCCCCATCGTCTCTTTATGATTCGCATCCCGCCACATCGTCGGGTCAGCTTCTGTCCACACACCAATATGCTCTGCGAAAGGATTCAGTTCCCAGTCAAACAGCGCCGCAGTCTCCCCGATAATATCTGCTGGCACCCCTTTTTCTGGTGTATAGCGCACGCCGATCTGAATCAGCACATGCCCTGCCGGAACACGGGAGGCATGGTCGGTCTGATAAATTGCCGTGATCGGATAGTCTGCGGGCGGGTGGTCTGGAATATGCGTTGCATCAGATTGAGCATAGCCAAAAGACACCCGTGCAATACTATCGTAACGATAACCGTCTAAGAGATAACTGATCTCCGGCACAAGAGTTTGGAACATGCGCTCTGCAAAACGAGCAGGTGTGGCAACGATCAATGATTTTGCGTCCAGCACCATGCCATTTTCCATACAAATACAATAGCGTATGCCATCGGGCATATCCATCTCGCCCAATGTGCTCACCGCCATCTTTGCCATACGGGGGGCATTAATCCGCTTTGTGTAGGCATCGACCAGCGCACCGGTTCCCTCTTTGAAGGCAATGTGCTCTTCTGAAGCAGTATACACGGAATCCGGTATGTTTAGGGTATTTAGTGCATCAAAAAATGTAATTGGATTAGCCAGTTGATGAAACATCGCGCCGGAATCCATCACAAATCCTTTATCGACCACAGAGCCAGCACTACCTCCATTCGCACGCTTGACCTCAATCAAGGTGTAGGGAATGCCTGCTTGTTCTAACTCAAGAGCGGCGGCGAGTCCGGTGATACCCGCGCCGATGACGACGACATCTCGCATAATACTATTCGATCCTTCAACTATAAAGCAAACTATAGCCTGTGATTATCATGCGTGGTACACAATTTTCACAGGCTAGTTACACCTCTAATGATGATTATTTGGGGGGAATGGGCGTGCTGTCTGTTTCGTACTCGCCATTCTCAATTGCTTCGATCCGTTCCAGCACAAAATCTGCTGGTTCACCTACGAGTGCGACATAAGTTTGATAATTCGAGAGTGCCTGTTCATAAAGTTCTTGCCCATAATATGCATTGCCTAACCCCCAATACGCATCGCTATACTCAGGATCATATTCCAGAACACTGGCATAGCTCAAAATTGCATCGGTAAAATTGCCTAAATCAACATTAGCATTGCCTTGATCGATCCACGCGGAGGTATATTCAGGGTCAAATTGAACAGCGCTCGTATAATCGACTAGCGCAGTCTCCAGATCATCTAACGCTTCATAGGCTAATCCACGATTACGGAAGGCACGGGCATATGACGCATTGTATGTAATCGCCAGATCATAATCTGCAATTGCGCGCTCATAATCTTCCAGCTCGTAATAGGTTAACCCGCGATTGTTATAAGCAACGGCATATTCTGGATTGCTTGTTAGCGCTATATCGAAGTCATCCAGCGCATTTTGATAATCCTCAAGCTCATAGTAGACCAATCCACGATTATTGTAGATGATCCAGTCTTCAAATCCGTCGTTACGTTCCAGCGCACGATTATAATCTTCGAGCGCGGGTTCATACTCACCCAGATAATAATAGGCAAGACCACGATTGGTATAAATATAATCGAGTTGTGGGCTGAGGGCGATGGCTTCATCAAAATTTTCAATTGCCGCGTCATAAAGTTCAAGATCAGAGTACACGATGCCCAACCGTACCCAACCGCGTGTATAGACCGGATCAAGCGTTACAGCAGTCTCGTAATCCGTGATTGCACGCTCAAAATCTAACAACTCTTCATAGGATAACCCGCGATTGTAATAGGCAAAGGTGTAGCCGGGGTCTAACCGAATCGCTTCGCCATAATCGGCAATCGCGTTTTCATAATCACCGATCTGATAATACACCAGACCACGATTGTAATACGCATTTGTATAGTTCGGGTTTTCCTCAATAGACACCGTGTAATCATTGAGTGCCTGGGCATATTCGCCGAGATTGTAGTAAAGGAGCGCACGGGCATAATAAGCATAATCTAAGCGATCATAATCATTCTCAATCGCGTTGGCATAATCAACAATCGCCTCAACATTGTTCCCCTGTGCGGCGCTAGACAATCCGCGCATGTAGAAGGCGGCGGCATAACCGGAATCAATCTCGATCGCTGTGGCGAAATAATCATAAGCCTCTTGGTAATTGGCGGCATCATAAGCATCAAGCCCCAGATCATAGGCTTCGGTCGCGGTTAAATTTGTGGCGATGGCGGGTGTTGGTGGCACAGGCGTGTCTTTTTGACCCTGTTGTGGGGGTGCTGTCGCACTAATCATACTGACCTGCACGATCAATAAGGCGAAAACCATAACCACGCCCGAAAGCATCAAAGCACGGAACTTCGGCGATATTTGTTTATGCATTCATGTCCTCTCATTACATCTTGTCTTCATTTAGCATAACGCGGTGAATACGTTCATTATAAAGACTAGCTACGCTAAATGCACCTCGAATTTACCCGTCATTTATTTACGAAATTTATTACTGAGAATAACAATAGTGTGTTATATCTCAACAACTATTACAATTGTCATGGAAAAAATCTACTAAAATCTACTAAATGATGACATTTATAACTATATAGCGCACCCGCAAAAGGTTACCATAGAAGCATCTTAGATCAACACTACAGATACATAAATGGGGTGAAACAATGTCAAGTAGTACAGTAGATAACGCAAACGATAATGCTTATACCTACACGACAACATTCTTAGGGCGTGAAGTCAGGGTAGAATACACAGCACAGGTGATCGCCTACACACTCGTTGCCCTCCGTGTAGTAATGGGGTGGGTGCTGTTCCAGGGTGGTCTTGATAAAGTTCTTGATCCAGAATGGACAGCCGCTGGTTTCTTGCAATTTGCAATTCCAGAAGGCAATCCCTTCACCGCAACTTTCGCAGACCTTGCAGGGAATGGTACCGTTGACTTCCTCGTGCAATGGGGACTCACACTGACAGGCTTTGGTCTGATCATCGGTGCGCTGGTTCGCTGGAATGCATTCTGGGCGGCGTTCATGATGATTATGTTTTGGGCGGCGAGCTTAACCGGTGGTCTGAGCGAATTCCTCCCGCTCGAACATGGTTGGGTCATTGACGATCATCTGGTCTATGCCGTACTGCTCTTCGCACTTGGCGCATTCGGTGCTGGTCGGGTCTTCGGGGTAGATGCCATCCTGGAGAAAACTGAATTCGTCCAGAATAACAAATTCCTGAAATACTTCCTCGGCTAAGTGACCTGCCGAACGTATTATTCACACAACCGGAGCCCAATGGTTCCGGTTTTTTGTTTGCCATCCCGCACCCGCTGATGCCACAGAATGTTATCTCCGAAATAAATAATTGATGAATGCACCCCTTCTGACGTAAAAATCGTTTGCTATTCACCGCAACTTTAGGTTATAGTCACGCTAAATAAATAAAGATTCAATTAATATTACGGTACATCCAACCTCACCAACTACAAATGAACTATTACTTTTGAATAAGGGTATTACATGGCAAAATTGCATGTTAACAACATTTCATTAAACTTTGGTGGCATCAAAGCACTGCAAAATGTTGACTTTGAAGTTCCCGAAGGGCAAATCTTCGCGGTAATCGGTCCAAATGGGGCGGGTAAAACCAGCTTAATCAACAGCATCAATGGTTTCTATCGTCCACAGCAAGGGACGATCATCTTCGAGGGGCAAGATGTTTCCTCATTGCCACCTTTTGAACGCGCAAAACTTGGCATCTCGCGCACTTTCCAGAATATTGCACTCTATACCAACATGACCGCTTTGGACAATCTGATGGCGGCGCGTCATCTACACATGAAATCCAACATGCTGACAGGGGCGTTGTTCTGGGGTCCTGCCCGCAGGGAAGAGATCGAGCATCGTCGTCGCGTAGAAGAAATCATCGAATTTTTAGAAATGGAACGGGTACGTACCGAGATCGTCGGCAATTTGAGCTATGGTCTACGGAAGCGGGTCGAATTAGGGCGCGCGCTGGCGTTAGAACCCAACATGCTCCTGCTGGATGAACCGATGGCGGGTATGAATGTTGAAGAAAAAGAGGATATGGCGCGTTTTATCTTAGACATCCACGAACGACAGGGCATGACGATCATGTTGATCGAACACGATATTGGTCTGGTGATGGATATTTCTCACCGGATTGTTGCGCTGGACTTCGGCATTAAGATCGCAGAAGGTACACCGGACGAAATTAGTAAAGACGATGCGGTAATCAAAGCGTATTTGGGACAGGAACAGTAAACGATGGTTGTCAACGAATCACAGACGAAAAAACGCGAGATCAAACGGTATAAATCGAACAAGGGAGATGTTCCCGCGTCTATCCCATCAGATCGTGATACGCTCCCCAAAATTTTCTTGCAGAGTGTGGCGAAATTTGGCGAAAAAGTCGCCATGCGGAAGAAAATCTATGGCATCTGGCAAGAATACACATGGGATGATTCCTACCGCAGTGTACGAGAGTTCTGCCTCGGTCTGGTCAGCCTCGGCTTACAACGAGGCGAGAAAGTCGCGATTATCGGGGAAAATGACCCTGAATTTTATTGGGCAGAACTCGCGGTTTTCAGCGCAGGCGGAATCAGCACGGCAATCTTCACGGATGCTAACTTACAAGAACTCGGTTATGTCACCACCAATTCTGACGCGACCTTTTTGATCGCACACGATCAGGAACAGTGTGATAAAGCGCTGGAACTGCGCGATGACCCCACTTTTGGAGAAGGCTTCAAAAAAATCCGTAAGGTCATTTATTGGGAAGATCGCGGATTGTGGAACTATAACGAAGACTGGCTGATGAGCTATGAAGATGTGATGGCGCTGGGGCGTGAATACCTGAAAAGCCACCCTAATGAATTTGAAGAAATGATTAAACAGGGCAACGGCGAGGACATCGCAATCTTCAGTTATACCTCCGGCACGACCAGCTTACCCAAAGCCGCAATGATTAGTCATCGTAACCTGATTTACGCGAATTCCAACATTGAGGATGTCACCCCGCGCCGTCCTGATGACGAATTTGTGTCATTCAGCCCACTCGCCTGGATTACCGAACAAAGCCTCGGCTTAACCTCCCATCTGATCTATGGTTTCAAGGTCAACTTCCCGGAAAGCCCGGAAACAGTACAGGCAGACATCCGCGACATTGCGCCAAGTACCCTGCTGTTCCCCAGCCGTTTATGGGAAGGGATCGCCCGCACCATGCAAATGCGGATTAACGATAGCCTGTGGATTAACAAAGCCTTATTTGGCGCATTTTTGCCGATTGCTTATAAGATCATCGACCTTGAGGACGAAAATAAGTCGATTCCTTTACATCTACGCTTTTTACGCTGGATCGGCGAATATGCGGTCTTCCAACCCCTACGCGACAAGATCGGCATGGTGCGGATGCGCGACGCGATCACATCCGGTGCAGCATTAAGCCCCGATGTACTGCGCTTCTTCCGCGCCTGTGGGGTCGAGCTTAAAAGTCTGTATGGCTCCACCGAAATGCAAGGCGTGACATTACACTATCCGAACGCCGTGAAGCTGGCGAGTGTGGGCGAGATTGTCCCCGGTGTAGAACTCAAAATCATGGAAGATCAAGAGATTCGTGTCAAGAGTAACGCCGTTTTCGCCGGATATTATGAAGCGGAAGACAAAACCGAAGAGGCGTTTGACGACGAAGGCTTTTTCAAAACAGGTGACGCGGGTTATGTCGACGAAGATGGACACCTCATTTATCTTGACCGTGTTAAGGACATGATCCAACTGGGCAATGGCGAGAGCTTCAGCCCGCAATATATTGAAGGACGTTTGAAATTTAGCCAATTTATCCAAGATGTGATGGCTGTCGGCGGGTTCGACATGGAATTTGTGACCGCGATTGTGATTATTGATTTCGACAATGTGGCACGCTGGGCGGAGAAAAACCGTGTCCACTTTACCACTTATGTTGACCTCACACAGAAAGAGCAAGTTTATGAGCTTATCCGGCAGGATATTGACCGAGTGAACGAATCCTTGCCCGAATTTGCCCGTGTGCGTAAATTTGTCATCTTACACAAAGCCTTTGACGCGGACGAAGCCGAGCTGACACGTACCCGTAAATTGCGTCGTCGGGCGCTGGAGCAACGTTATGGCGATATGCTTGATGCGATGTACGGCAACAAAGATTCCGTCACGGTGCGCGCGGAAGTGAAATATCGGGATGGTCGCGCTGGTGTGGTAGAAACCGCCATTCGGGTGGCAACAGTAGCAGGCTAAATATAAAAGGCATCCACAGAACGACTGCATTTCAAATCGTAAAACGAGCAGTCGTTCTTCAAGTCAGCTTAAGTTTCAACAATTAAAAGACTATTTACTGATTACTTAAAGGAATAGACGTGTCTCAAGCTGTTAAACCCCCTTCAGAAACGCCTACACCGGCGGGCATTAATTGGAAAGATTATGGAACGTACATTGGCGCGGCAATTGCCCTGCTGATCGCCTTCGCGTTATTGTGGCCAGAACGGGTGAGTTCGTCACCGACACTGGCACGTATGTTGACGACAACCATCACGGGTACGCTGGTCGGTGGCATTTACGCGCTGATCGCACTCGGAATCGTCGTCATTAACAAAGCATCCGGCGTATTCAACTTCGCGCATGGTTATATGATGCTCACGGGCGGTCTGGTCTTTCATGTGTTCTTCACACGGACGGATTTATCTTTAGTGGCAGTGTTCGTGCTGGCACTGGTGACGGTCATTACTATTATCACGATGAATACCTGGCGCGACCTACGGAATCCGCGTAATCTAGCGCTGGGCGCGGTGGCTGTCGTTGTCTTAACGGCGCTGATGTATTTCCCATCCGGTGACCTGCGTTTATTCCGTGCCATTGTCGGTGCGGGTGTTGGGTCTGTGTTGCTCGGTCTGTTGACCGAACGCTTTGCTATCCGCCCATTGATCGGTCAACCATTGTTCGCGGCGGTGTTGATGACCCTCGCGGTCAACGAACTCTTACACGGTTTTACACAATTGCTGTGGGGCAGTGTAGAAATTCCATTACAGGTCTTTAATGGTGTGGCATCACTCGGTATCCCCTATCCAACAGAAATCATCAACGCGAGCGATACCTTTCTCGATGGACGTGTCATCATCAACACCCAATTGACGATTGCCTTCATCCTATCTCTGGCGGCGTTTGCGGCATTTGTGGCGTTCTTCCGCTATACCAACGTCGGTCTGGCGATGCGCGCTACCGCAGAAGATCAGCAACTCGCGCAATCTGTCGGGTTACGCGTGCGCTTTATCCTGGCGGTAGCATGGGCAATCGCGGCATTATTAGCGACGGTAGCAGGTGTGTTACAGGGTGGCGCAACCAGCCTTTCGCAAAATTTACCATTAATCGCGTTGAGCGCTTTCCCGGCGGTATTGCTCGGCGGGTTGGAATCCATTGGTGGGGCGTTTGTGGGCGGTCTGGTGATCGGTTTAGCGCAAGAATGGGCGAATTTAATGTTCCCCGGTACACAGGCTGGCACAGAACTCGCGCCCTATCTGGTGCTGATGATTGTGTTAATTATTCGTCCTGACGGGCTGTTTGGTCAGAAACGCATTGAGAGAATATGATTATTTAGCTATCAGCCATTAGCTTTTAGCGTTTAGTCATGCAATTGAAAACTAATAGCCACTAGCTAACAACTAATAGCCATTCCGAAGGAATAGATTTTATGGCTTCAAACATTCGCCCATCAGGGGTATTTGATACAACTTACGGACAAAATATTGCCCTTAACCGTACACTCTGGGATAAGATCAGCAGTAATGGGCTTTTCTTCATCCTGTTGCTGGTGCCTTTGCTCACAGAAGCGGGACCGTTCGGGCTTGATATTTTGCCAGAAGCATGGATCGGTATCGTAGTGCGTATCGCTATTCTGGCGATTTCAGTACAGGGGTTAAACATTCTTGTCGGTTATACCGGGCAAATTTCGCTCGGTCACGCCGCTTTTATGACCGTTGGTGCATATTCCGGCGCAATCCTCGCCCGTGAACTTGGTTTCGCGTTCTGGGTTGCGGTGCCATGTGCCGCGCTGATTACAGGCTTTGTCGGCTTGTTGTTTGGTCTGCCGTCGTTGCGCGTCAAAGGGTTTTATCTGGCAATGGCGACACTCGCCGCGCAATTTATCATCCCGTGGGTGCTCCGGTATCCCCTAGAAGATCTGACAAATGGGGCGCGTCCGTTGGAAGTTCCCCGCCCAGAATTTTTCGGGATTAGCTTTGGTAGTGCCGCCGCCTTCTATTATGTTGCGGTGATTCTGGCGGTGTTTATGTTCCTCGCCGCCCGCAATTTAATCCGTACCCGTACCGGACGTGCGTTTATTTCTGTGCGTGATAATGATCTCGCGGCAGAATTATTGGGCATTAACGTGTTCAATTATAAGCTACAAGCCTTCTTCCTGAGTGCGCTCTATGCCGGTGTTGCCGGTGCATTACGCGCCTTTGAAGCAGAAACTATTCCACCGGAAACCTCGCTGGTACAGCTTGCCTCCTCCATCGAAATGTTGGCGATGCTTATTATCGGCGGTGCAGGCTTCTCATTGGGACCACTATTTGGTGTGACCTTCCTGAACATTTTGCAAGAGCAGGTCATCCCGAACCTCAACTCGTGGGCGCTGGATTGGTTACCGGGGTTGATGCCATTTGTCGAACCCGCCAATGTGCAAGCCTCAATGACCCGTATCTTATTCGGTGGTGCATTGATGCTCTTCTTAATTGTCGAACCGCGCGGGTTTGCCTATCGATGGGAGATTCTCAAAATATCATGGAAAATCAGACCGTATTCCTACTGACGCATGTACATAGGGTGCAATAGCATTTTCGTCTAGCATACGAATACGGTACAATATTTAGGCTAGCTAAAGTATCTATATAAGGAGGCGCAGTAATCGTAAGCAAACAAAATTAGTGTCATTTATTGGTTTAGGTATGCGTGGCGCTTTATTGCGTCCATACGCCGAAAAGCCTCAATCATCATGGGGTAATTGCCTAAGAATTTTGTCGAATAAATAAGCTATGAGAGGAACTAAATAATGCGTAAATTTGGTCTTTTACTTGTACTCGTGCTCATCATCGTCGGGCTGACTATGCCGACATCTGCACAGGATGATGACATGGCAGTACCTGATTTTATACAACACACCGCCTGCGAAGTTGACCTGACAGGCGAAACCATCACGATCTATCACTTTGGTGACATCAGTGGTCCATATGCCTTCATCACCCAACCATTACTGGCTGGTCTTGAAGATGCGATCAATTATTTTAATGAACGTGGCGGTATCTGTGGCGCGATGATGGAACAGGACAATCGTGACACTGCCGGTGATCTGGCACAGACACAAGCACACTATGATTTCTACTCCACACTGGATAACACCCCTGATCTGCTACTGCTGTACGCATCCGGTGACGCAGAACTCCTGCGTGATCAACTGGCAGAAGATGAAATTCCAGTGCTAATCTCCGCTGGTTCCGTTGAAGGTCTATATGGCGAAAATGGCGACGAACCAGGTTGGATTTTCGCCACGAACCCGCTCTATGCTGATCAACTCGGTTCCTTCTGTGACTTCGTCGCCGCAGACCCAATGGATATGTATGCTGACGATCCCACTATTGGTTATATCAGCTGGCCCGGTGCGTTTGGTGAAGCCGCCTACACCGACGAGACAATCGCTTACTGTGCAGAAGCTGGCGTGACCGTGCTCGATACGCCAGAATACTTCCTGCCGACTGCCACCGACATCAGTGGTAATGTTCTAAATCTGGTCGATGCTGGCGCGAATATCCTCTATACCAATTCACTGGCAAGTGGTCCCGCAGCTGTTGCCCGCACTGTTACTGAACTTGGTCTGGAAAATGAAGTGGCTATTGGAGGTGTAAACTGGGCACTGGATACATCCGTAGGGTTGTTAAGCAGTGGTCAAACCCTCGGCGAAGATGGTCTGCCGTCCGTTAATGGTCTAGTTGGTTCTATGCCCTTCAACTGGTGGACTGAACGCCAAATTCCGGGTATTGCCCTGCTGAACGAGCAAGCCGCCCTCAACGAACGTTCCCTGCCGACACAGAATGTTTCTTATCTACTTGGCTGGTCATCCGTTGATATCTATATCGAACTGTACACGCTGGCAGCCAACGAAGCAGGTAGCTTAGAGGGTGTAACCGGTGCGGCAATCTACGATCTGCTCCAAAATCTGGACTTTGCCCCGCTTGGTCTGACCAATGTTGCCTTTGACGAAGCAACCCGTGCGGTAAGCTTAAATCGTCTGGCGATGACCGCATTCTTGAACGCGGACATGACCGGTCCCGCGACTTCCGGCGAAGATGCCCTGCGCGTCCCAACCGAAACTGGCGAAATCTTCGTGCCGATTATTGTTCCAGTAACTGACTTTGCCCCGGCACCAGATCTGCGTCCGGGCATGATGATGATGGAAGACGGCGGTTAATCACCCGCGTGGTTAAGCATTAAGTCATACAACACAGGGGGCGCGGGGGCAAACAGTCCCTTCGCCCCTTTTTTGAGCAATCGTTTAAAAAAGTAACAGTCAACAACTAAAGGTAAAAATAGATGCTCAACATCAACAATATTGAAGTTATTTATAACAGCGTTATTTTAGTCTTACGCGGTGTCTCATTTGACGTCAAACCCGGACAGGTTGTCTCGTTGTTAGGACCAAACGGTGCGGGCAAATCCACCACGCTAAAGGCGATCAGTGGGTTGCTGAAAAGCGAAACCGGAGAGGTCACACGCGGTAACATCACTTGGGAAGGCGAACGCATCGACAACAGATCCGCCGAGGATATTGTGCGGCAGGGCATTGTGCAGGTTATCGAAGGGCGACCACTTTTCCAACACCTGACTGTAGAAGAAAATTTGCACACAGGCGCGATGGTCTATGAAGGTGGCAGGCAGTACAAACAAGACCTTGAAATGGTCTTCAATTACTTCCCGCGTCTGGGCGATTTGCGTAAACGTGTCAGCGGGTATCTTTCCGGTGGTGAAGGGCAAATGCTCGTTATCGGACGCGCACTCATGGCGCATCCTCGCCTGATTATGCTCGATGAACCGTCGCTTGGTCTGGCACCGATGCTGGTCGAAGAAATTTTCGACATTATCCGCGACATCAAGAGCAAAGAGGATGTTTCGGTATTGATCGTGGAACAGAACGCCCGCGCCGCACTGGAAATCGCCGATTATGGTTATGTGATGGAAAATGGGCGTATTGTGCTGGATGGTCCGGCGGAACAACTGCGCGATAATGAAGACATCAAAGAATTCTATCTGGGTCTGAACACATCCGGTGAGCGCAAAAGCTATAAGGATGTTAAGCATTATAAGCGCCGTAAACGGTGGCTGGGCTAGAGACTGTTGTCGCGCAATGGTCGCAATGGCTACTTGAGCATCGCTTGCATGGTGACGATGACTTGTTCCGGCAAACCGAGGCGTGGTTAACACCGGTACGGGAAAAAGTGCTGGAAAATGCCACGCTCGCCGGTGATGAGACTTTGCTTGACGTGGGCTGTGGCGACGGAGTGCTTGGATTCGGCGCGTTACCACAATTACCGGATGGACACGTCATTTTTAGCGACATTGCCCCCGATGTGCTGACACTGACACAGGCACTCGCTCGCGAGTTTAATGTTGACACCCACTGCCAATTTGTTCAGGCAGATGCAACAACGCTTAAGCCAATTGCGGATCGTGCTGTTGATGTGGTGACCACGCGCTCGGTGTTGATTTATGTGAGCGACATCCAGCGGGCATTTGACACCTTTTATCGTGTACTCAAACCCGAAGGCGTTTTCTCGCTGTTCGAGCCAATCCATCGTTTCGCACAATTCCCCGTGCCCCATCTGTTTTATGGCTACGATATTTCTGCCGTACAATCCCTGGCGGATAAACTCAAACAATCACAACCACAGACCGCCCATTTTGATGTACACGATCTGATACGCTACGCGGAAAATGCCGGATTTCGTGAGATTAATCTTGAATACGTTGCGTCGTCGGTGTACTCAACAGCCATTGTCGATTTTGACACACACTTCAACACGGCACATATCAAGCAAGTGTTGAGGCAGGACGAGGCGACGCAATTTATCGCACATCTCCGTGAGCGGGTCGCAATGACCACGCCCAGAGAACGCCATGCTGTGGCATATTTGTGGGGTGAGAAATAACGCGAGGCTGGTTCATTCTGCAAAGGGACGACCTGACAGAATCGCCCCTACAATTTACGAAATTATTGCACGTCTTCGCCCTTGAGTAACCGTACCGCAGTTTCCGCAAGTACCGCCGCACCAACGGGTAATGCCTTCTCGTCAATGTCAAAGATTGGGCTATGATGTGGGCGGTTGACCTCATCCATTTTTGCGCCGAGGAAGAACATAGCACCGGGGGCTTTCTTCGTCATAAAAGCGAAATCCTCCGCACCCATGCTTGCCTGTGCTTGTGGCAGATTCTCATCACCCACCGTCTCCGTACCGACCATCCGAATCACATCCGCGACATTAGGATCGTTATACAATGCCGGATACCCGCGCTCAATGTCCAGCGTGTAATCGCCGCCCCATGTTTTGACCAATGAAAGCGCGGTTGCTAATTCCTCATGCAATTGGTCACGAATTTCTTCATCATAACTGCGGATTGTCCCGATTAGTGTAACTTCATGAGGGATGACGTTGGGTGCGCTCCCACCGTGAATACTACCCACCGTGATAACAGATGGTGCCAGTGGTGTTAACCAACGCGAACGGATCGCCTGAATCGCGTTGATGACCTGCGCCTGCATCCACACCGGATCAATCCCCATATGTGGCGAAGCCCCATGACAGCCCTCGCCTTTGATGACCGCCGTAAAACTATCCACCGCCGCCAGCATGTGACCATCACCGATCACCACCGTGCCGGAGGGTAAAAAGCTAGACACATGCAAAGCGATTACCGAGTCAAGGTCTTCCAGTGCGTTATCGTCGATCATACGGGTCGCACCAGATTTCAACTCTTTGTCCCATTTTTCTTCGCTCGGTTGGAACAAAAAGCGAATCTCCCCGCGCGGACGATCTTCCATTTCGTTGAGCATCTTCGCCACGCCCAGCAAAATTGCGGTGTGCGCGTCATGTCCACAGGCGTGCATAATGCCGGGCGTTTGTGATTTATAGGGTACGTCGTTATCTTCATCGATGGGCAGTGCATCCATATCTGCCCGAATTCCGATAGACCGTCCTTCGGAAGAATCGCCGATGCGCGCCACCACGCCGGTAATCCCCACACCGACCTCAACCTCCATGCCCCAACCGCGCAATGTATCCGCAACTTTACGTGCGGTGCGGGTTTCCTCGAAGCCGAGTTCGGGGTGCATGTGGATGTCCCGTCGCCATTCGGTCAGTTGATCTTCCATTGCTTTGGCTTTATCAAAAAATTGCATCGTATCCTCATTCTCTGTGACGTTAAAAATTGTTTTCTCATGACGGCGTATTATAGCGTAAATCGATCATACAAATCATGAATCTATTCATAAAGAAACATGGATACAGATTTGAGGCATAGTACATCAACCAATCACCTACGCGATTAAGCGACCGAGCATAGTGGAAGCTGATTTAGCTGTGGAGGCAGACGAGGACAACAATCACGAAATAATGGCGTTATATCCCAAATTTATCCCAAGTTTGGGATAAATTGGGATTCCTTTGGGATATTTTATACGAGTGTATCTACTCAAGCACTTCAAGGTCACCATCGTCTGCCAGTTTGTTGACGCGTAATTCAGCCTCGTCTAACACTTTCTGGCAATGATCGCTGAGTCTGCGCCCGCGTTCAAATAATTCTACCGCTTCATCCAACGGTAAATCACCCGTTTCCAGTTTGGTCACGATCTCTTCCAGTTCTTCGTATGCCTCCTCAAAGGAGAGTTGGCTGATCATATCCATCGTCATCACCCCGAATCCATGCTTTTTTCTTACCATCTTTGAATTGCATCTCTACATTTGTGCCGGGCTTCGCATCCCGTTCAGAGGTAATACGGTTGCCCGCATCATCGGTCACAATCACATAGCCTCGCGCTAAAATCGCACGGGGATTAGCGGCTTCTAAAGCGGCGCGCTTCGCCACAAGGCGTTCACGCAGCAATACCATCCGGCTTTTTTGCTGGCGTATGATCCGTGCATTGAAATCATCGACACGCTGACGATTGGTATTGATCGTATTTTCTGGAGAAACATAGCTCATTGTGCCCTGTAAGCGTTCCAATTTTGTGCGTCGTGTCAAAATTGTGTCATATGTCATACCGTCCAGCATTTCTACCGTGCGCCCTAATTGCAGTAAAATATCGCGCTTATCCGGCGTGACCAATTCGGCGGCGGCGGAAGGTGTCGGTGCGCGATGATCTGCAACAAAATCAGCAATGGTGAAGTCTGTTTCATGCCCTACACCGGAAACAATCGGAATCCGGCTGGTACTGATTGCCCGCGCTACAGATTCATCGTTGAATGCCCACAAATCTTCGATGCTCCCGCCCCCGCGTGCGACCACAATCACATCAACATCGGTGTGATCGTTCAAGCGTTCAATTGCCTGAACAATTTGTGGCGGTGCGCTTTGTCCCTGTACCATTGTCGGGCTAAGAATCACCTGTACCAGAGGATAGCGCCGAGTGAGCACATTGAGAATATCTTGAAAAGCCGCGGCTGTGGGCGATGTCACCACACCAATTTGACGGGGCACAGCGGGAAATTCACGCTTACGCTCTGCGTCGAACAACCCTTCCATCTCTAGCTTGACCTTAAGCCGTTCAAATTGCTGATACAAATCACCCGCACCAACCGGACGGATAATATCCGCATACAGTTGATACTCACCGCGTGGCGCATACACACTGACCTTGCCATGTACCTCAACCGCATCCCCATTATGTGGCGTGACCGTTTGACGCTCAGTTGCTGACCGCCACATCACAGCGCGTATCGCCGCATCGCTATCCTTAAGGGTAAAGTACCAGTGACCGGACGATGCACGGGTCATATTGGAGATTTCGCCAGCTACCCATACATTTTTCAGCGTCGGGTCTGTATCAAATAAATCGGAGATATAGTCGGTGATTTCTGCAACTGTTTTTACGCTATCGAACATGCCATTTCTCACTCCTTAGTGTGCGTTTTGATTATACCCACAACTCACGCGATACGCAGTCAATTGTATCGAGTGATCAGGGTAATCGCATCAAATCCAAAATCTGCTTCTTCATACGATTTAGGTTAGATGGAATTTTAACGGATACCTGATGCTGAACCATGAGGCAAAAAACAACCAGAGGTTGTCCAACCCGGGTTTTGACTATTTTCATGCACAATTTACGATAGTTTTAGCCTCCGCAGGGTGGGTCTTGTTTGCTTGTGGGTTCAGCCGCAAGGGATTTATAAACTTTGACCATTCAATTTTGATGCGACTGCCCTGATTAATGCCCCGACAGAGATGTAGCCTATCGGTCATGTGTGCTATCATAAATACCCTACAGTAAGCAAAACAGCATGGTGACCTATGACCAAACAAAATAAGCGTAATCCAAACCCAAAACGCGGGGGCAAACGCCGTCCAGCCGGCTGGGATGCTGTCGCGGAGTGGTATGACGGGTGGATGGGTAGAGGCGGGAGCATCCATCATCGCAAGCTCGCCGTGCCCACAGTCATTAATCTGCTTGATCCGCAAAAAGGTGAACAAATCCTCGATATTGGCGCGGGACAGGGTGTACTTGCCCCTGATGTTTCTAAAGCGGGTGCAGATTACACCGGCATTGATGTGAGTGCGCGTTTGCTCGAATATGCACGACAGCATCATGGACAATACGGACGTTTTCTGGAGGGAGATGCGGCGCGTTTGCACGAAGTCTCGTTCATCCATGCCGACCAATTTGATGGGGTTGTGTTCTTGCTTAGTATTCAGGATATGGACCCACTTTATGAGGTGCTCAAAGCCGCAACATGGGCGCTCAAGCCCGATGGACGTATGGTCATCCTCATGACACACCCCTGTTTTCGGATTCCACGCCAGAGTGGTTGGGGCTTCGACGAAGGGCGCAAATTACAATATCGTCGTATTGACCGTTACCTGACCCCGCTCCCCGTACCCATGAAACAACACAGCACCGGCGTAACGATTAGCTTTCATCGTCCCCTACAGGATTACATCAACGGCTTATCACAATTCAACGTGTTGACGGAGCGCATCGACGAAATTCCGGGTAAAGACCCGCTGAACAAAAAGCAGACCAAAGCGGAGAAAAATGCTGATGCAGAGATTCCGCTGTTTTTGGCATTGCGCGGGCGTAAAATTGGGTAAATTCGTGCCGGATATATCATCAACGGTTAAGCAAGGGCGTGTATCATGGGCGTGATTATATGTCATGCAAATCAATTTAGGAGAATAAACAATGCCCACAGTCGGTGAACAAGCCCCAGATTTTGAACTGAAGAACCAGAACGGCGATACCGTTAAATTGAGCGATTATCGTGGTAAAAAAGTGATCTTATTCGCTTACCCCAAAGCGGGCACCAGTGGTTGCACCACACAGGCATGTGGCTTGCGCGATAATTTCCCACAATTTGAAGCCATTAATATGACCGTGTTGGGCATCAGCCCGGACGAACCAGAAGCCAATCTGAAATGGCAGGAAAAAGAGAATTTGCCGTATGATCTCCTCTCTGACCCTGACCACAGCACACTCGAAGCGTGGGGCGCATGGGGCGAAAAATCTATGTACGGTAAAAAATATATGGGCGTGATCCGTTCCCACTGGGTCATCGACGAAAACGGTGTGATCGTTGATGAACAGGTCAAGATCAGCCCTAAGAAAAGCATCGAAAAAGCCGTAAAGATGGCGCAATAATCGTGACGGAATTACGCATCCCGCAGGTGATGGCGGGTGGAGAAGCGTTTGCGTTTGATGGCGGTACGGTCGGTGTGCTCTGTATTCACGGGCTGACCGCCACCCCGCACGAAGTCCGCTGGTTCGGGGAGCATTTACACGCGCAGGGCTTCACCGTGATGGCACCTCGCCTTGCCGGACATGGCACACACTATATGGATCTGGAGCGCATCCGCTGGCAAGATTGGTACACTAGCGCGCT